>NZ_QHHW01000018.1:0-252520 GCF_003947325.1 Amycolatopsis sp. WAC 01375 | reverse complement strand
CGTGTCGGGATCACCCGTGTTGGTCGTGTCGATGCGGATCAGTTCACTGGTGAGCGTGACTGCCTCTTCGGCGGCTGCTTCGATCAAATTCGGTTCGGTCACCAGGCATTCCTACCATTGGTGGAGCTCGCCGACCCGCTGCCACCGCGTGCTGGACACCGTGTGAAGACCCACCCCATGTCGGGTGACCGGTAAGGGTCCCAGGGCGTGGCTGACAGACTGCGGGGGTGATCGTCGGATACGTCCTCGCGCTGCTGGCGGCGGTGGCCTCGGGTAGCGGTTCGGTGCTGGAGTCGATCGGGGTCCGCCGCGCGGGCGCGTACGGCGGCAGCGCACTGGACCTGGTGCACTTGCGGCGCCAATGGATTTACTTCGCGGGCATCGGCGTCGACCTGGTCGGCTTCGCCTGTGCGGCGGCCGCGTTGCAACGGCTGCCGTTGTTCCTGGTCCAGTCGGTGCTGGCCTTCAGCGTCGGCGTGACGGCCGCGATTTCCGCGTTCATGGGCACCCGCCTTGCCGCGGCGGGCTGGGCCGCTCTGGGCGTCGGAGCGGTCGGTCTGATCCTGCTGGGCTTGTCGGCGCAGCCGGGTCCGGCCAAGCTGCTTCCGGCGGAGTGGCGCTGGGTTCTGCCCGCGATGGCGCTGGTCGTGGGGTCGATCGCCTGGTACTTCCGGCGCTTCGATCGCCCCTGGGCCGCGCAGGTGCTCGGCTTCGCGACGGGGGTCGGGTTCAGCGTGGTCGGCGTCTCCGCCCGCACCCTGGACCTACCTTCGTCCGGCTGGGCGATTCTGGTGGAACCGGCCGTGTGGGCGATGATCCTCAACGGCTCGGCCGCGGCGGTCGCGTTCGCCCTCGCCCTGCAGAAGGGCGGGGCGACAGCGGTCAACGCGATCATGTTCACCACGAATACGGCGTTGTCCTCGATCATCGGCCTGGTCTTCCTCGACGACCGCGTCCGCGACGGCTTCGCCACGTTCACGGTCGCGGGCCTGATCCTGGCCATGTCGGGCGCGATCGTCACCGCCCACTACGCTTCTCAGGCCAAGGAGCCCGCCCGTGCGGCTCGACTGAGCTCGTGAGGCCGGGTTCAGCGCGCCTGACCCTCGCCGAGGAGCACCCGCAGCAGTGAGGCGAGCTGGGCCCGCCGCTCGTCGCTCAGTCCGGAAACCGTGCCAAGGAACCCACGAAGATCCCCCGCCGGAACTGAGTGCGGGTTTGGGGTGGCGCGGGCCGGACCCCCAGCAACCGGCCCGCGACCGACACTCACGGCACTCCCCTCGGCCACCGCGAGACCCGTTCCACCCGACCATCGTGCGGCCGGGACCGGGCCCGCGCATGGGTGCAGGGCCCCCATATTCCGGCGCGACGGGTGGCTGACCGCGGGTGAGCCCGGCCGTCACTCTCCGGGCATCTTCGTGCGTGCGCTGAATGTGGGTGCGTCGCCCCCATGTGCGGCCCGCGCCGAACTGAAAGCATGACTGCCGTGACGCCCCAGCTCCCGGCGACGTCCCTGCCGCTGAAGTGGTGGGTGCACGGCCAGACCCCGCGCGAACGCGCAGCGACGACCAAGCCCGTATGGGCGGACTTCGCCGAACACACCGTCACCGCGCTTCTGCCGGAGCGTCCCCCAGTCGGTGACTGGCGTGCCGCGTTCGCCGGGGTCTTCAGGTCGTTCGTCGACGCCGCCACTCGTGAGGCGGTCCCGGACGATCTCGCGGACGCCGACGTCGAAGCACTCCGCCGGGGTTTCGCGGCCCAGCTCGACCAGCATCTGCTCAAGCTCTCGGTCCGCACGCTCGTGCTGGAACTCCACCGCGCCCGCAAGGCCGGGATCCTTCAGGGCGAGACACCCGAAGAGCGCTTCTCGGACTTCGTGCGCCAGCAGTCCACACCGGCCGGCCTCGTCCGGTTGTTCGGCGAATACCCGGTACTGGCCCGGCTCCTCGCCCAGGCCTGCCTCCACGCCGCCGAAGCCCACGCCGAAACACTGGCCCGCTTCTCTGCCGATGCCGCCGCGTTGCCCTGCTCGGTCGTGGACGGCGAGCTCGGCACGCTCGTCGAGGTCGCGGGCGGGATCGGGGACGCGCACGCACGCGGGCGTTCGGTCAAACTGCTCGGCTTCTCCAGCGGCGCCAAGGTGATCTACAAACCCCGCCCGCTGATCCTGCACGAACGGTTCACCGACGTCGTCGAACAGCTCAACAAACGACTGCCCGGTCTCCACCTGCGGACCGCCGACGCACTCCAGCGTGACGGGTACGGCTGGCTCCGGTTCGTCGAGCATCGGCCGTGCGCCGACATCGCCGACGTCGACCGGTTCTACCGCCGTCAGGGCATCCTCCTGGCGCTCCTGCACGCACTCGACGCCACCGACGTCCACTACGAGAACATCATCGCCTGCGGCGACCAGCCGGTGCTGATCGACATCGAGACGCTGTTCCAGCCCTCGCCATCCGATCCGGCGGATGGCGACCCAGCCGCGGCGATGCTCGCGCGGTCTGTGCAGCGCACGCTGCTGCTCCCCCAGCTCTTCGCGGGTGAGCACGGCGCCGTCGACATCTCCGGCCTGGCGGGCCACGGTGGCAAGCTGCCGACCGACCGGATCGATTGGGCCGATCCGGGCACCGACCAAATGCGGCTGATCAGGGTCCCCGGCGAACTCGCGGGCGGGAACAACCTTCCGCGTCTCGGCGGCCGTGACGTCACCCCCGCCGAGCACAGCGCGGCACTGCTGGCCGGGTTCCGGCTCGGCTACGACGCGATCTCCACCGGACGGGACGAACTCGCCGAGCTTCTCCGGCACTGCGCCGAGGATCCCATCCGGGTACTCATCCGGCCGACGAACTTCTACTTCCGCCTGCTCGACGAGACAACCCACCCCGACCTCCTGCGTGACGCCGCCGACCGCGACCACGCGTTCGACCTGCTCGAAGCGGACTCGGCGGATGAGGAGAAACTGCTCCGGCTCGTCCCGCACGAGCGGGCCGACCTGTGGGCGGGCGACGTGCCGATGTTCACCTCGAACCCCGGCTCGACGTCACTGCTGGATTCGCGCGGTGACAGCGTCGACGGAGTGGTCGACCGGGCGTCGCTGGACACCGTGCTGGCCAAGGTCGCCGACATGGATCCGCTCGACCAGCGCGACCAGGAATGGCTGATCTCGGCCACCCTCGCGATCAGCACGGCGACCGGCGACCACCACGGCGGCGGCGAGACCGCGGAAACGGCGGTGCCGAACCAGGCGCCCGACCCGGAACGCCTGCTGCTCACCGCCTGCGGGATCGCCGACCACATCGTCGCCAACGCCTTCTCCGACGAGCACCGCTCGAACTGGCTCGGCATCGAACTCGTCGACGACCGCTATTGGACCGTGCTGCCGATGGGGGCGGGACTCGGCGAAGGCTATTGCGGTGTCGCGCTGTTCCTCGCCCAGCTCGCCGAGCTGACCGGGATCGCGCGGTACCGCGATCTGGCCGCGTATGCGATCAGCCCGCTCCCCGGTCTTTTCGCCACTCTTCGCGCCGATCCCGGACTGGCCGCCACCGCCGGCTGCGGCGGGCTTCTCGGGCTCGGCGGCGTCGCGTACACGATCGCGCGGCTCAGCACCCTGGTCGGCCTTCCCGCGGGCGACCTCATCGAGCAGGCCGTCGATCTGATGCCCGAGGCCACCCCCGAAACGCCGTCCGGATTCACGACGGGCCTGGCGGGCGGGGTCGCGTCGATGCGCTCGGTGTATGTCCAAACAGGACTGGAGACGGCGTTGAAGCGGGCGGACCGCTACGCCGGGCAGCTGCTCGAGCGCGAACGTCCACAAGAGACCGGTTTCGCCCGCGGTCCGGCCGGGATCGACTGGGTTCTCCGGGCACACGACCGTTCCGGCGAAGAACCACCCGGAAAGGCGGACGATCGGGCGGAAAGCACCGGCGGCTGGTGCGAAGGTCTCGCGGGCGAGGCACTCGGGCAGGCCGCGCACCTGCCGGATCCCGGATACGCCCGTGGCCTGGACCGGACGATCAAACGGCTGGCCGACGGGGCACCGCTGAAAGATCTCAGCCTCTGCCACGGCGAGTCCGGAGTGCTGGACGTGTTGTGCGTGCTGGCGGAGAACGGGCACACTGGCGCCGCCGCCGCGGTGCGCCGCCGGACCGGTCATCTGCTCGCCGCCATCGATCAGCGCGGTACCCGCTGCGGGACTCCCGGCGCGGTCCCCTCGCCAGGACTGCTGAGCGGCCTGTCGGGGATCGGCTACGGCCTGCTGCGGCTGGGATTCGGCGACCGGGTCCCGTCCGCGCTCCTGCTCCGCCCCGACCGGCCGCATCCCGCGGCCACCGTTGTTCCGCCGGTAAACCGAGAATGAGGAGAAGAACCGAATGTACGAAAGAGATCTGCCCGCCACCGAAGACGCCCTCGGCTCCGTGAACCTGCCGCGCGCCCTCGAGGTCGGCTCGCGCAACCACGCGCTGGCGGGCAGCAAGCCGCGGCTGAGCGCCAACCCGCTCGCCACCCTTTCCACGGACCCCGATTCGCCGTCCGTCGTCAGCGTCTTCACCGGCGGCTGGATCTGAGGTTTGCTACATCCGTAGGTGAACCCGCGACCGCGATCGACGTCGGCCGGGCGGGTTCACGCGTTCGGTCGCGTCGTGAGCCTGTCACAGCTCCGCCGACCAGATCCACAAAAGCTCACGAAGGCGGGCTCGCGCCGCCCGCCTTCGTGATCGCTTTTCCCCATGACTGCGGAATCCGCTCGCTATAGTCGCGTTGGTGGGGATCCGTTCGTCGCGGGTGATCGGCCGCGATGCCGAACTGACCGAGCTTTCCGAAGCTCTCGATCGCGCCATCGCGGGCCGCGGCGGCGCGGTCTTTCTCGTCGGCGAAGGTGGCATCGGCAAATCCCGCCTCGCCACCGAAGCCGCGTCGCGAGCGGTCGCCGCCGACATCCCGGTTCTGCAGGGCAGGGCCGGTTCGATCGGTCCGCTCGTCCCGTTCCGGCCGCTGACCCAGGCGCTGTTGTCGCATTTCCGCGGCGGCGGACCGCCGGAGGCGGCCGAACTCGACCCGTTCGTCCCGGTGCTCGCCCAGCTCGTTCCCGACTGGGGCCAAGGTGACCGGCCGCGGGAATCAGGCTCCCTGCTGGTGCTCGCCGAAGCGGTGTTCCGGCTGCTGGCCGTCACCAGCCGCGACCGCGGCGCGCTCCTGGTCCTCGACGACCTCCAGGACGCCGACGCCGAAACGCTGTTCATCCTCGAATACCTCGTCGACAACCTGCCCGCGGCACAGACCCTGTTCGTCGGCACGCTCCGCAACGAACCTTCCGACGCCCTTCGCCTCGCGACCTCCGGTGCCCAGCGGATGAGCTGCGCCGTCGTCGAACTCGGCAGGCTCGGTCTCGCCGACACCCGCGCTCTCGCGGCGGCCTGTCTGGAGACCGAGCCCGGCAAACTGCCGTCGCCCGCGGCGGAACTGTTGTGGCGCAACAGCGCCGGCCTGCCCTTCATCGTCGAGGAACTGCTTCACGGCATGGTGAACGAGGGTCTTCTGGTCGAGGGCCGGGACGGCTGGCGGGTCATCGGTGAACTCCGCGCCCGCGTACCCGCCGCCCTGGTCACCAGTATCGGCGTCCGGATGGAGCAACTCGGCGAGCAGGCGGGCGAACTGCTGTCGGTCGCCGCGATCATCGGCCGCCGCTTCCCGCTGACGGTGGTGCAGACGGTCATCGGCACGAACGACCGGACCCTGCACAACCACCTGAGCGCCGCGGTCTCGGCGAACCTGGTGACCACCGACGAGACGACTCCGGGCTGGTACGCCTTCCGTCATCCGCTGACCGCGGAAGCGTTGCTGGCACGCCAGTCACCGGCCCGCAAGGCGGCACTCGCCCGTCAAGCCGCCGACGCCGTCGAGAAGCTGTACCCGGGTCTGCCGGGCGATCTGTGCGCGCTCGTCGCGTCGCTCCGGCTGACCGCGATGGACGAACGGGCCGCGGGCCACCTGTTCGCGCGGACCGGTCGCCGCGCCCTCGACGCCGGTGCCGCGGATTCCGCGGTCACGATGCTCACCAAAGCCGTCGACCTGCTCGCCGGTGCCGACGCGGGTGATCGGGCCGAGGTGCTGGAGACACTGCTGTACGCGCTCGGGCAAACCGGCCAATTCGACCGGGCCGTCGAGCTTTCGGCGGGCTTCGTCGAGATCGGCACGCTCGAACGGGCCGCCAAACTGCACACCCAGCTCGCCTGGGCCGCCTACATCGCCGGACGGCACGACGAATGCCTCGGCCAGATCGAACGCGCCCGTGCTCCCCTCGGTTCGGCGATCTCGCCCGCTCAGCAGGCCGCGCTCGACGCCGTCGAAGCGAACCTCTGGCTCGACGTCCCCGGCCGGACCGGCACGGCGGAACGGCTCGCGCGTCAGGCGTGGAAAGTGGCCGAGGAGACCGAGCAGCCGTTCGTCGTCTGCCAGGCGCTGCAGGTGCTCGGCATGCTCGCGCTGTCGCGGGACCTCACCGAATCCGAGCAGTACATGCAGCTCGCGCGGCGAACCGCCGAGGACAACCACCTGCACCACCTCCGCACTCAGGCACTGGTCAGGCTCGGCGGGCATCGCGTGCTGATGAACGGCGACGAGCGGACCCTGCTGCTCGCCCGCGCGGACGCCCAGCGGACCGGGTCGATCACGCTGCACTGCGCGGTCGATTCCGTGCGTACCATGCACGCGATCCTGCGCTGCGAGTTCGACACCGCGCACGCGCTGCTGGAGGAGAACCTCGCCGTGCTCGGCAGGCTCCGGTTGACCGCGTTGCTGCAGTACGCGCAGATGACCAGGGCGATGTCGGCCGGGCACCGCGCCGACCGCCCGGCGATGGAGCGGGCGCTCGACGACTTCCGGCAAAGCGGCGGTGAGAACGCGCAGGAGATGGTGCTGAGCATCGGGCTGGCACGCGTCTTCTGTTCGCTCCTCGAGGAGGACTTCGAGCGGGCACGCCGTGAACTCGACGAAGTCATCGAGCTGGAGGACCGGCGGCCGAGCCGGTTTCACCTCGCCGGACAGCACGGGCTCAGGACGCTCGTCGACACCCTCGGCGGCGTTCCCTGCCCGGAAGCGGGCTCCGCCGTGAGCGGGATGCGATGGAACCGGCAGTTCGTCGAATTCGCGCACGCCGTCGAGCACGGCAGGCGCGGTGACACGACGGAAGCCGAACGGTCGGTGGCCTCCGCACTCGAGACGTCCGCGCCCTATCCCCTCGCCCGGCACCTCGGGCTCCGGCTGATCGCCGAACCGGCCGCCGCCGACGGCTGGGGAGATCCGGCGGGCTGGCTCAACGAGGCCGAGGAGTACTTCCACGGCAGGGACATCCAGGCGGTCGCGGCCGCCTGCCGTCGCCTGCTGCGCAAGCTCGGCGCACCCGTGCGGCAGCGCCGGTCCGGTGTCGACCGGGTGCCCGGTGAGCTGCGCGCGTCCGGCGTCACCGTCCGCGAATACGAGGTGCTGGTACTGCTCGCCGAGCGCATGGGCAACAAGGACATCGGCGCCCGGCTGCACATCTCGCCCCGCACGGTCGAGAAGCACGTCGCGAGCCTGCTCGCCAAGACCGGGCTCGCCGACCGTTCGGCCCTCGCCGACCACGCCGCCGGACCGCGACCTGGCATGCTGTGATCCATGAGCGACCTCACCGTGTACGGCGCCGACTGGTGCCCTGACGTCAAACGCAGCCGTGCCCTCCTGGACGCGAAGGGCGTCGAGTACGACTACATCGACGTCGAAGCGGACACTGTCGCCGAGGAAACCGTGCGGGCGCTGCAGAACGGTGAGCGCCGGATCCCCACCATCGTCTGGCCGGACGGCACCCACCTGGTCGAGCCGAGCGACGACGAGCTCACCGCGCACCTGGACCGGTGACCCTCCCGGACGTCCCGGTCGGCACGAGGGTCGTCGTGCGGTACCGGATCGAAGGCGGGTTCACCGACGCCCTCGGCTACCTGCGCTCCCGTGACGACGCGGAATGCGCGGTGGAGACCAAACGCGGGCTCGTGACGATCCGGCTGGCGGACATCGTCCTCGCGAAGACCGTCCCGCCTCCACCACAGCCGCGTCCTCGCCCGGTCTGACCTAGTGAGAGGTAGAGCAAAGGTGGCGTGGTGAGTCGTGAGTGGAGGTGAAGGGCCCCTTCCCTACTCTCAGGGTAGGGAAGGAGTCCCTCACGGACCTGCGATCCCGACCCACCCGCCGTACGCCCCCCCCGGCGCCGAACTCTCATGTCCTGAAGGGCCCCTTTGAGACGGTGATCGTCTCAAAGGGGCCCTTCAGGACATCCCCACGACCGGCGACCGACAAAGCGGTTGACCAACTTGGGCTGGATGGCATTGCGGTCTGACCGCTGTTTCGCCCCGGCGCTCCCGGGTAAGCGAGGGAATCCCCTTCAGGAGGTTCCCTTGGCTGCCACAACGGAAAACCCGGACGGTCCCACGGAGTTGTCCCGCCGATCGTGGTTCGCGGTGCTCAAACGGACGTTCGCCCAGTTCAACCACGACAACATGCTGGACTGGGCGGCCGCCCTCACCTACTACGGCGTCCTCTCGCTCTTCCCGGGGCTGCTGGTCCTGACCGCGATCCTCGGCCTCCTCGGACCGTCCGCGACCCAGACCCTGATCGACAACGTCGGCCGGGTCGCACCCGGTCAGGGCCGGGACATCCTGGTCGGCGCGATCGAGGAGCTGTCCAAATCCGGCGGACTGGCCGGACCGGCGGCGATCATCGGCTTCGTGGGCGCGTTGTGGTCGGCGTCCGGTTACATCGGCGCGTTCATGCGCGCGTCCAACGTCATCTATTCGATGCCCGAAGGCCGCCCGATCTGGAAGACCGTGCCGCTGCGGGTCGGGCTCACCGTCGCCGTGCTGATCGTCCTCGCCTTGTGTGCCGCCGGTGTGGTGGCGACCGGCGGGGTCGCGCGCTACCTCGGTGATCTGATCGGTCTCGGTTCGACGGGTGTCCTCGTCTGGGACATCGCGAAATGGCCGGTGATCGCGCTGCTGGCGGGGCTGGCGTTCGCGATGCTCTACTGGGTGAGTCCCAACGTGCGGCAGCCGAAGTTCCGTTGGCTCACGCCCGGCGGCCTCGTGGCCGTGCTGCTCTGGGCCGCCGCCACCGCGGGATTCGCCTTCTACGTGAGCAATTTCGGTTCGTACAACAAGGTCTACGGTTCGCTCGCCGGGGTCATCGTGTTCTTGATCTCGCTGTGGATCTCGAACATCGCCGTCCTGCTCGGCGCCGAACTGGACGCGGAACTCACCCGTGGCAAGGAGCGTGCCTCCGGACGCCCCGCCGACGACGAGCCGTTCCTCCCACCGCGCGACACCGCGGCGATGGACGACGACGAAGCGGCCGCGGTCGAGACGAAGACCACCGACTGACTCCCGCACACAAGAGGAGTAAGGCCAAGGTGGCGTCAGGCCGGCCGTGGAGACACTCACCAGTCCGTGAAGGCCTCCTTGCCTACCCTGAAGGTAGTGAAGGAGCCCCTCACTAGCTTCCGAGGTACCCCCTCGACACAGGGGACAACCGACAACCGGGTGAAGGTCAACCCCGGTCCGTGAAGGCCTCCTTCACGGACCGACCACCTGACGTGACACCTTTGCCTGACGCCCGCACATAAGAGAAGAGCCCTTCCCCGGCGGTACCGGGGAAGGGCTCCATCGATTCTCCTAGCTCTTGCTCGACTTGGTGGCCTTCTTCTTCGCATCCTTGGCCTTGCCCTTGACCGTCCCGATCGCGTCCTGGACCGGCGCGTAAGTGCCGTAGAGCGCCGGGTCGGGCTTCGGAGCGGTGCCAGGTCCGCCGAGGGCCTCCGGATCCATCAGGTACTCGATCCCGTCCTCGCCGAAGCTCCAGCCACCCTTCGAACCGTCCGGGCCGTCGGACAGATGCCAAATGGTGTTGTTGTGCTCCTGGTTCTCCTCGTCGAACAACGCCGTCGGCGCGATGTCGCTTTCCAGGCCGTCGGCCTTGAGTTCCTCGATCGCGGCGAGCCACTGCTTCTGGTGCACCGTGTCCCTCGCGAGGTTGAACTGCAGCATCGCCTTCACGCCCGGGTCGTCGGTCATGTTGTACAACCTGGCCGTCTGCAACCGGCCCTGCGCCTCCGCGGCGACGTTCGCCCGGAAATCGGCCAGCAGGTTGCCCGACGCCACGACATAGCGGCCGTTCCAGGGGTAGCCCTGGCTGTCGCTCGGCGTGGCGCCGCCACCGGAGATGATCGCCTGCTGGGGATCCATCCCGCCGAGGATCGCCGCGGTGGCCGGATCCTTCGCGGCCTCGGCCACCGTGGTGGCGGGCGCCCCTTCGAGCAGCCGGGCGACCATCGTCGCGAGCATTTCGACGTGACCGATCTCCTCGGTCGCCGTATCCATGATCAAATCCTTGTACTTGCCCTCGATGCGGCAATTCCAGCCCTGGAACAGGTACTGCATGGTGACGGTCATTTCACCGTAGGCGCCACCGATGAGTTCCTGCAGCTTGCGGGCGTACAAGGCGTCCGGCTTTTCCGGCTTGGCCTCGAATTGGAGCGATTTGGTATGACGGAACACTGACAACCTCCGAAGAATTCAGGGAAGAAACAGAGCTAGCGCGAGTCGGCGATCGACGCCTTCGAACCGGAAAGCGGAATGAGGCCGAGTGCGATCATCCCGACGGCGAGCCCGAGGTGCAGCCAGTTGTCGGCACTGTTGACCGGCACGAAATTGGCCGCCGAGCCGTGGTCGATCAGCAGCCCGTACAGCCAGAGCACGAGGTAGATCACCCCGCCACCGACGAGGAACGCCTTCGCGCCGCTCACCTTCCGGGCCAGCAGGATGCCCGCGACGCCGAACGCCAGATGGACGATGTTGTGCAGGATCGACACCTGGAACACGCCAAGCAGCAACGCGCCGGACTCGTGACCGGCGCCGCTCAGCTGTTCGTAGTTCGTCGTGATGCCGGGGATGAAACCGAGGATGCCGACGAGCAGGAAGACCGCGCTCACGCCGAGAGCGATGAGCTGGCGCGGAGCCCGCCGAACCGTGGCCGGCGATGCAGTCATGATTTCCTCCGATCCGGGTGACTGGGGAACTGTGCGAACATCGCGTCGAGTACCCGGGCGAATGCCGTTTACACCAGGGATCCAGAGCTCATGAATTCGTGGGAATTCAGGTGTAACCCGGCCTGGCCGGGGTAGTCACGGCGAAGCACGCACGTCACAAGGAGGTCGGAATCGTGGCTGAGAACGCCGCAACGCGGGCCGGGCCGGGCGGCAAGCTTTTCCGTGCCGGCTTCCACGCCCTCGCGGCCCTGCGTGGCGCGAGAGCCTTCCACCCGGATGGGCTACTGCTCAAAGGTGAATTTCACGGCCTGAGGTGCGATGACCTCGCCCTGCCGGACGAGCCGGTGGCCGTCACCGTGCGGATGTCCAAGGGGGCAGGCCTCCCGGGACGGCTGCCAGACGCGCTGGGGCTGGCGGTCCGGATTCCTTCCGCCGACGGTGCTCCTTGGGATCTCACGCTGACGAGCTCGGGTGCCGGTCTGGTCGGCCGGGTACTGCCGCGGCCGTCGCGGGCCTGGACCACCGGGCGCTACAGCACCCTGCTGCCCTATCGCACGAAAGGCGAACTGGTCTGGCTTTCGGCCCGCGCGGAGACGCCGCGACACGCCGAAGCATCACTCGACGCCTTGAGGCGCCTGGTGACGGAAGGGCCGGTGACCTACCTCGTCGAGACCGTCCGCGCGAACGGGCATCGGAAGCCCTGCGCGACGCTGAGCTTGCACGAGGTGGACGAAGACTCCTCCCGCCCCGCCTTCGATCCGATGCTGCATCCTCCACGGGGGTGGGAGCCGCGGCCCGGCTGGCTCGCCAGGCTCCGCGAGCGGGCCTACGAAGGCAGCCGCGAGGGCCGCTGATCAGCCCGCGAGGGGCTTGTCCAGCACGGCCTTCACGTGGCTGAAGTTGTCGATCGAATAGCGGCCGTGATAGCGGCCCATCCCGCTCTCCCCCACCCCGCCGAACGGCAACTCCGGCGCCGCGAGATGGATGATCGCCGCGCCGAACACCAAGCCGCCCGACGACGTCTCCCCCTCGATCCTGCGCTTCGTTTCGTCCGATTCGGTGAAGGCGTACAACGCCAGCGGCTTGTCGCGTTCGTTGACGAACGCCAGCGCCGCGTCGACGTCGGGCACCTCGATGATCGGCAGGATCGGGCCGAAGATCTCGTCCCGCATCACCGGGGCGTCCGGGGAAACGCCGGTGAGCACGGTGGGCGCGATGTACTTCTCGTCGCGGTCGGTCTGGCCGCCGACGACCGCGGTTCCGTCGTCCAGCAGCGCGGCGAGCCGGTCGTAGTGCCGGGTCGAGATGATGCGACCGTAGGAGTCGCTGGTGGCGGGGTCCTCGCCGAACATCGCTTCGACGGTCTCCGCCAGCTGCTCGGCCAGCTTCGGGCCGGTGTCGCCGATCGCGAGGACGTAGTCGGGCGCGACGCAAGTCTGACCCGCGTTGGCGAACTTGCCGTACGCGAGCCGCTGCGCGGTCACGGCGAGATCCGCGCCCGGCTCGACGATCGCCGGGCTCTTCCCGCCCAGCTCCAGCGTGACCGGCGTGAGATGCTTCGCCGCCGCGGCCATGACGATCCGGCCGACCGTCCCGTTCCCGGTGTAGAAGATCGTGTCGAACTTCTGCTCCAGCAGCGCCGTCGTCTCGGGGATCGCGCCCTCGACGACGCGGACGCCCTCGACGTAGTCCGGCAGATGCTCGGCGATCGCGGCCGACGTGTTCGGGGACAGCTCACTCGGCTTCACGACCGCGCAGTTTCCCGCCGCCAGCGCTCCGACCAGCGGCGCGAGCACCAGCTGAAGTGGGTAGTTCCACGGCCCGATGATCAACGCGACCCCGAGCGGTTCACGCACGACGCGGCCGTTCCCCGGCCGCAGCGGGTACGGGAGCTCGGCCGGCTCCGGAGCCAGCCAGGAGTCGAGGTTCTCCAACGTGTGGTCGATCTCGTTGCGCACGAGCGCGATCTCCGCGCGCTTGGCTTCGGCGGTGTTCTTGCGCAGATCGGCATAGAGCGCGTCGAGGAAGACGTCGGCCCGCTCGGACAGAAGCTTCCGCAGGCCCGTGAGCTGCGCTCGGCGCCATTCCACCGGTTTCGTGACGCCGGAACGGAAAAGGTGACGCAGTTCTTTGACGACGGCGGAGGCATCACTGCTGGTCATGGCTCCGAGCCTAGCGGCGAGGTGAAGCAGGTGCCCACCGCCGAGTGGTATAGGGCGTTATACGCAAGTATGAAGGGCGCTTTCCTCGCATGTCGCGCGGGGAAAGCGCCCTTCAGCCCTCGGTAAGCGTTACGGGTAGCTCACCAGATTGCTCGGCGTCGTACCCGGTGGCGTCACCGCACCGGTGTCGTTGATGACGTGGGTGATGGTCCCCTTGTAGTTCAGCGAGACCGTCACCATGTTGTGGAACCGGACGCCGGAGCGGTTCGGCACCTCGAACGCGTGATACAGGTTCACCGACGGGTTGTCGTTGAAGAAGCAGTAGCTGCCAAGGCCCCACGCCTCGTGCGTGGTCACGTTGTCCCCCACCTTGTAGGCGGCGTACCCGTTGAGCCCGTTGGGACTCTTCCAGCCCGCCTGATCCGGGACGTCGTAAGGGATCTCGTTCTGGAAGAAGATCGTCCTGCCGTTCTGGCCGTTCCAGATCACCTGATACTTCTGGTAGTGCTCGACGAACAGACCGGTCGCCAGCACGTTGTCGCCGTTGACGACCACCCCGGTGTCGCCGGTGTTGACCGTCCAGCCGTAAGTGCCCGCGTTGCCGTGGTCGGCACGCCAGGCCCAGATGTGGTCGATGATGGTGTCGCGGCTGTTGACGATCAGGCTGTTCGTCGCCTTCCCCGCGATCTGACCGCCGATCCGGAAGAACACGTCCTGCAGCGTCGTCGGGTTGGCCGAGTGGTTCGCGGTGGAACCCGCCTGGCCGACCGTGAGCAGCGACTGCGAGTTGGTCGTTCCGGCGTCGAACAGCAGCCCCTTGATCCGGACCCCGTCCACGTCGGCGACCCGCATCGCTTCGACGCCGTTGTCGGGCACCAGCGTCGAGTAGCCGACACCGAGGACGACGGTGTTCGCCTTCGTCACGTTGAGCGTCTGGTCGAGGTGGTAGACGCCCGGCGTGAAGAACAGGTTGCAGCCCTGGGAGAGCGCCGTGTTGATCGACGACGCCGTGTCCCCCGCCTTCACGACGTAGAACTGGCTCATCGGCAGCGAACTGCCCTGCGTGCCGCCATTGGCCCAGCTCGGCCCGGAAGCGTTGGTGCGCAACGAAGGCAGGAAGACCCGGTACTTGCCGGAGCCGTCGAGGTAGAGATACGGGACGTCGCGGGACACCGGCGTGGTGGCCAGCGTCGTCTCCGGCGGGTTCGGGAAGGTGTTGGCGGGGGCGCCGTTCGTCCCGGAGAAGACCATGTTCCAGACCCCGCCGTCCCAGCTGCCGTAGCTGCTGTCGCGGGTGTACCACTGCTGTTGCGAGATCGAAGCGGTCTGCCCGGAGACCTTGGTGTCGGCGGTGTAGCCACCGCTGGCGAATCCGTAGCTGGCCGGGTAGAGCTGGAGCCCGCCGCGGATGTCCATGCGGCGGAACGGCGCGGCCTGTGCGACGGCCCAGCGAGTGGAGCCGCTACTCGGGACCACGGCGAGGTTTTCCGCCGAGCGCCAGAAGTTCTGCAGCGCCACCCCCTTGTCCGACTCGTTGAAGGCGTCGACGGTCACGTCACCGTTGATCACGACGTCGCCCGGGTTCTGCCCGAGGCCCGCGACGGAGGTGTAGTAGCCGACGTTGTCGTGGATGCCGTTGTACACACCGGGCTTGAACAGGTGCGCGTACCGGCGCTCGGTGAACTGCGCGGTCAGCGTGTCCTTCTGCGCGTTGAAGTCCGCGTCCAGCCTGCTCTGGATCGACGCCGCCGACATGCCGGGGTCGAAGATCCGCACGTTCGGGCCGAAGTCCGGGACCTCGGCCTGCGTCGGGCAGGTCGCCTGTGTCGATCCGATCGTGTAGCTCGCCGACGTCACCGGCGAATTCGCCGAGCCCGACTTGACCGCGATAGCGGAGATCGTCGAGGACGCGGAAACCGTGATCGGCCCGGTGTACGGAGTGGACGAAGCGGTCGGCGTGGAACCGTCCACTGTGTACCGGATGGTCGCGCCCGCGGTCGCGGACGACAACGTCACCGAGCGGGCGCTCGGATAACTGCCACCCGGCGGGTCGAACGTCGGCGAGGCGACGGTCGTGCCACTTCCGCCATGGGTGTAACCGAAATGCGGGGTGTCGTACTGCGGCCCGTTCTTCTCGTACGTGAACCAGTAGTCGAGCACCGTGCCCACCGTGAGCGAGCCGACGGTGTGCCGCCACGTGCCCCCGTTGTCGGTCATGCGGACGTTCTGCTGGCCCACGCCGGGAACGCCGGTGTAGTGGATGTCGACGTAGCGCGCGGGCGTCGCCGGCGTGAAGGAGAACTGCGCCTGACTCGCGTTCAAGGACGCTGCACTCTGGCTGTAGTCGGCGGCCGCGGCGGTGGCACCGCCGAGACCGGCGGTGATCAGGAGGGCGGAAAGGGCGGCGGCGAGCGCGCCACGAACCCTTTTCCGCCGTTGGGGCTGCACAAAGATCCGATCCACGTCGTGACACCTCCGGCGTTGGAAATCCACGGGCGAAGCAATTCGTTGCGCGCCACAACAAAGTAGCCGTCCGTGCGATATGTCCAGATCACGCTTCGGTAACAGTGATGGTCCAAACCACTGACTGCTCCGCACGGCCGCATGGGACACGGCCGTTCGGCGTCATCGGACGAGGCGATCGGGTGCCGTTCAGCGGTCCGGGACGACGTAGAGCGTCGAGGCTTCCCCGCCGTGCATGGCGGCCAGGCTGGCTCGGCAGGCCATGAGCACCTCGCGGTTCGCGGCCGTGTCCGGCGGGACACCGCAGCCGTCGCAGAAGAGTTCGACCGAGCCCGGGAAGGTCTCGTCGACCTCGACGTCCACCGTACGATCGCAGCGGCGGCACCACCGGTGGCCGGTGACGACCAGGATGTGCATCGGATCGGAAACGCACTGGTGCACCCAGCGGCGATGGACGTAACAGGTCGTCCGGACGTGCGCGCTCAGCCCGTGTTCCTCCGCCACGTCTTCCGCGGCGAGGATCGCGGCCAGCCGCCGGTCGGCGATCTCGCCGTATCGGTCCCGCCGCCGACCCGGCGGGGACGCGTCCGCCGCCGCGAGCAGTCTGAGATGAGCCCTTGAGGGTGGCGGGGTACGTAGCACCATGTGGGTCTCGACCTTTCGGCGTCCACCGGAAGTCTTATCAGGTCGTTCCCCGATTTCGCCGAAGCGACACCCGACCGGGCGACAAGGCAAAGGTCGTTTGTACGGCCCTTGTATTCGCGCTGCCCATGCTGACCGGACAACCGAGTCCGTTCAGGAGGCAGGAATTGTTGACCAAGGTAGCCGTGCTCGCGACAGCGACCGCGCTCTCCTTCGGCGTGGCCGCACCGGCCGGCGCCGAAGTGGCCGTGACCGCGTTGCCCACGGCCAGCATGGAAGCGGTGCTCAAGGCCGCGCAGATCGACCCGCGCCGCGCTGACAGCGCGTTGACCCCTGGCGCCAAGGACAGTGTGCTGCTGGTGGAGCAGGCGCTGGCCGCCAAGGGATTGCTCGATCAGCAGTACGTCGACGGCCACTTCGGCACCTCGACGATCAACGGGTACTCCAGCTACCAGAAGTCGCTGGGGTACACCGGGATCGACGCCTCCGGCCTGCCGGGCAAGACCTCGCTCGAGAAGCTGGGCGAGGGCCGGTACACCGTCACCGCGGTGGTCTCGGCGGGTAGCCGTCTGACCTACCACGGCAAGACGATGAACACCCGGACCAAGGCGATGCTGGTGAAGGCCGAGGCACTGCTCGGCAGGCAGCTCACCATCACGCAGGGCTCGTACAACCCCGGCGGCGTCGGCGCTTCGGCCGGGACGCACGACGGTGGCGGCGCGCTCGACATCGGTGTCGAGGGCATGTCGTCGACCACGCGGACCGACGTCGCGCGGAAGCTGCGTCAGGTGGGCTTCGCGGCTTGGGTCCGGACCCCGGCCCAGGGTTTCGCCTACCACATCCACGCCATCGCACTGTCCGATCCGGACCTGTCCTCCGGTGCGCAGCACCAGGCCGGCGACTACTACCTCGGCTACAACGGCCTCGCCGGCCGTGGTTCCGACGACGGCCCCGCCGTCACGCCGAAGCTCACTTGGGAGGAGTACCAGCGGTCCTGATCCCGCTGGCCGAAGGCCACCTTCGTCTATGTCGATCGCCGCGAAGGTGGCCTTCGGGCTGTCCGGGAACCCCCGGGTAGGCTTCCCCGCGACGGCAAAACCAGCGGGAAGGGAACATCGCGTGGAGGCTCAACCGGTCGGTCAGTGGCTCGACGAGCTGGCTTCGAAGGCCTCGACGCCCGGCGGTGGCGCGGGTGCCGCGATGAACGCCGCGGTCGGTGCCGCCCTGGTCTCCATGGTGTGCAACCTGACCATCGGCAAGCCGAAATACGCCGAGCACGAGGCCGCCATGACCGAGGCGCTGGGCAAGGCCGAAGACCTCCGCCGTCGCGCGCTCGGCCTCGCCGCCGACGACGCCGCCGCCTTCGACGCGGTCGTCTCGGCCTACAAGCTCCCGAAGGCCACCGACGAGGAGAAGCAGGCCCGTTCGGCCGCGATCCAGGCCGCACTGGTCGGCGCCGCCGACGTCCCGCTGCGCACCGCCGCCCTCGCCGCCGAGGTCGTCGACGTCGCCGCCTCGATCCTCGAAGGCGCCAACACCAACGTCATCTCCGACATCGCGGTCGCCGCCTCGTCCGCCAAATCCGCGCTCGAATCGGCCGTGGTCAACGTCGAGGTCAACCTCGCGTCGATGTCCGACGAGCAGCTGCGCAAGGAGACCGAAGCCCGGCTCGCCGAGCACGTCTCCGCCGCCGGGCGCGCCGACGCGCTCGTCGCCGAGGTTCGCGAGAGGATCGCCCGATGACGCTGATCGACGGGCGCGCGATCGCCGCCGCCATCACCGCCGAGGTCACCGAGACCGCCGCCAAGCTGCGCGAATCGGGCACCGCCCCGACGCTGGCCGTGCTCGTGCCGACCGACGACGACGCCACCGCCTGGTACGTGCGCTCGATCGAGCGCGCCGCGAAGAAGGTCGGCGTCGACTGCCGGGTGGTCCAGCTCGAAAAGCCTTCCGGCGAGGACGTCACCCGCGAACTCGACAAGCTGTCCGCGGACCCGTCGGTCCACGGCATCATCTGCCAGACCCCGCTGCCCGAAGGCGTGACGCTCGACGACGTCGGCGCGCACATCGATCCGCTCAAGGATGTCGACGGTGCCAACCCGGTCAGCCTCGGCAGGCTCACCGCCGGCCTCCCGACCTACGCCCCCGCCACCGCCGCGGCGGTGCTGGAGATCCTGAAGCGCGAGCAGGTCGCCCTGTCCGGTGCCCAGGTCGCCGTCGTGGGCCGTTCCACCGTGGTCGGCAAGCCCGCCGCGCTGCTGCTGCTCGCCGAGAACGCGACGGTCACCGTCTGCCACTCCCGCACCAAGGACCTCGCGGCGGTCACCAAGGCCGCGGACGTCCTGGTCGTGGCCGTCGGCCGCGCGCACTTCGTCGGCGCGGACCACGTCAAGCCCGGTGCCGTGGTGATCGACGTCGGCACGAACCCGACTCCCGAAGGCGGGCTCGTCGGCGACGTCGACCAGGCGGCCGTCGAGGAGATCGCGGGTTCGATCACGCCGGTCCCCGGCGGCGTCGGTCCGGTCACGACGTCGCTGCTGCTGCGGCACACCGTCACCGCCGCGCAGTCCTGATCCTCTGAGCCAGGCGGCGAGTCCATTGAGGACTCGCCGCTTTTGGCGCGGTAAGACATTTGTGGCGCGTTGCGAAAGCCACTTTCGCAACCTTCAACGTTGGGAAAGTGGCTTTCGCAACGTCAGCGGGAGCAGTCGGCCAAGGTGCCGTCGGAGCGTGTCGCGAAAGCCACTTTCGGGACGCCTGATGTCCTGAAAGTGGCTTTCGCGGCACAGGCTTAGCCTTCGTCAAGTCCCGATCACGGCTTCCACGGTCTTCCGCACCTGCGCCGTCTCCGGCGCGGCACCGGTGCGATCGGCAAAGAGCAGATGTGCGGCACCGATGAGCGTGGCCGCGAGCGTCTCGACGTCGGCACGCTCGGCGATCCTGCCCTGTGCGCGCTCCGCCTCGAGGTAGGTGGCGATCATCTCGGCGGCCTGTGTCAGCACCGGGACCCCGGCCGGCCACTCGCGGCGCAATCGGGCGCGAAGTTCGTCGCGGAAGATCACGAGCGGGACGATCGCGACCGCGACCGACTCGAACACCGCCGTGAGCGCCGCGGTGAGATTGTCCACGACCGTTCCGGTACCGACGGCCTCTCGAAGCCCCTTCTCGTCCAGCTTCTCGATCCGGTCCAGCACGAACTCGGCGAGGAACGCGTCGAAGTCGTCGAAATGCCGGTGCAGCACACCTTTCGCGCAGTCCGCCTCCGTGGTCACGGCGCGGCTGGTGAGCCCACTCGGCCCGTCCCGAAGCAGGACGCGCTCGGCGGCGTCGAACAGCTGCGCGCGGACGGCGCGCAGGGCTACCCCGGTCGGCATACGGCTCCCTTGCGTTGACGAGTGGGCGAGTGCCCACTTAAGGTGGGCGCATGCCCACTCTACCTTCGGGGCAGGAGCCCCACCACTATCGCCGGGCCGCGGAATCCTTCGGGGTGGACGTCGACCGCTACGACCGGACCCGGCCCGCTTATCCCCCGGAACTCATCGACCGCTTCATCGGCGCCGCTCCCGGCCGCGAGGTCCTCGACGTCGGCGCGGGCACCGGGATCGAAGCGCGCCAGTTCGAGGCGGCCGGCTGTCACGTGCTGGCCATCGAACCGGACCCGCGGATGGCCGAGTTCGCCCGCCGGAGCGGGATCGACGTCGAGGTCGCGACGTTCGAAGCCTGGGAGCCCGCCGAACGCCGGTTCGACCTGCTCGTCTCCGGGCAGGCCTGGCACTGGGTCGACCCGGTCGCGGGCGCGGTCAAGGCCGCCGAAGTGCTGCGGCCTGGTGGGCTCTTCGCCGCGTTCTGGCACGTGCCCGAAGCGCCGGACGAGGTCGCGGACGCCTTGGCAGACGCGTACCGGCGGCTCGTGCCGGACTCGCCGATCGATCTCAAAACCGTGCCGAAGCAGCCTTCGGACCCGTACGGACCGCTCATCGCGAAGGTCGCCGACGGCCTGCGCGAACCAAGCGGATTCGGCGAGCCGACGCGAAGTCGTCACGACTGGGAACGGGTCTACACCCGTGACGAATGGCTCGATCAACTCCCGACATTCGGCTCGCTCACCTGGGTCGAACCCGTTGTGCGAGAAGAAATCCTCGCCGACGTCGGAGCGGCGATCGACAGGATGGGCGGCCGGTTCACCGTGCGCTACGCCACCGTCGCGATCACCGCGGTCCGGGACTGACCGGCCGGTGGCGGGAGCCGCGCCGCTCCCGCCACCGGCGTCCGTCAGGGCGTGACGGGGACGTTGGTCAGCCCGTTCACCGCCCTCGACACGGTGTTGGACGCGTAGACGACGTTGGGCCGTTCCGAGCACTTCGACGTCGACGTGATCTTGATGGCGTACTGGCCGACGCCGCCGAGGTCGGACTTGTTGTTCCGCCACACGTTCCCGCAGCCGTTCGGGAACGACGGGGTGGTGCCGGGGTTGTGCGTCTCGTAGCCGTTCGCGAACGTCCCCGGCGAGGCGAAGGTGCCGGTGTTGCCCTCGATCACGTACCCGGTTCCCTTGACGTCGACCCAGGAATCGGCCGAGTTCTGCCCGGAAACCCCTTGGCCGTCGAAGGTGTTGCCCCGGATGACGCCGTCCGCGGTGCCCTCCTTGACATCGATGGCCTCCGCGGCGACATACGGTCCGATGTGATTGCCGAGCACCTGGATCCGGTCGCTACGGTCGACTCCGCCGGAGTTCCCGTGGCACGCCCAGTTCGAGTTCGCCGAGCCGAGGTAGACGCCCTCGCCGTAGCCGGCCTGGACGAGACCGGTGTGGCTGATCGTCGAGTCGCGGATGACGCTGTCGGCCGAGGAACGGCGGAAGTGCACGGCCTCCTCGTCGATCCGGTGCACCCGCACCCCCTCGATCACCGTGTGCTGCGAGTTGTCGGCGACGATGCCCTTCTTCGACTCCTGCACGGTGAAGCCCTTGAGCTGCCAGTACGGCGCGCCGTAGAGCCAGAACCCGTACCCGGAGTCCCAGCCCGCGGTCGGAGCCGGACAGGGTGGCGCCTCCCCCGACGGGCCATCGTTGATCAGGACCGCGGTCGACGGTCCGGTCACCGTGATCGGCGCGGCCGCCGTCCCCGGCTTTGTGGCGACGAACGAACCCCGATAGGTTCCGGCCGCCAGCCGGATGGTCTGCCCGGGGCTCGCGGCGGCCAGCGCGGCCTGCAACTCGGCCGCGGTGCCCACGTCGACAACGTCACCCGATGGGACCGTGGTGGTGGTCGTCGGCGGTTTGCTCGTGGTCGTGGTGGTGGTCGGCGCCCCTCCCCCGCACGGGCTGCCGTTGATCGTGCACCCGGTCGGGAGGCCCAGTCCGGAGGTGTTGAAGCCGAAGCTCGCCGACCCACCGGGTTTGACCGTGCCGTTGAAACCCGCGTTGGTGACCTTGTAGTGCTGTCCGGTGCGGGTGAGCACCGAACTCCACGACGTGGTGATCGCGGTGCCGGCGGGGAGATCGAATTCGATCGTCCACTGTGTACTGTTCGCGTCCCCCGAGTTGGTCAGCGTGTACTTGCCGCCGTATCCGCTGTCCCAGACCGAGCTCTGGGTGAACGCGGCGGACAGGCTGGGCGCGGCGGCCTCGGCGGTGACGACGGCGCCGAGCAGGCCCGCCGCCGACGCCGTGGCCGCGATCGCGGCGAGCAGTCGTTTCCTCGTCATTCCGCGCCTCCGCATTTCGTTCCGGCGATCGTGCACGCGACCGGGAGCCCCTGACCGGCGGCGTTGAAGCCGAACGTCGCCGTGCCTCCGGGTTTGACGCTTCCGTTGTGGGTCGCGTTCCCGAACCGGTAGTGCTGCCCGGTCTTGGTCAGCACCGAACTCCAGGAACCGGTGATCGTCGTCCCGGCGGGCAGGTCGAACTCGACCGCCCACGAACCCACCACGGCCGAGCAGCTGTTGGTGACGGTGAAACCGCCGCCGTACCCGCTGTCCCACACCGACTTACGGGTGAACGTCGCGTTCAGGCAAGCACCCGGAGTCTGGCTGGTCGTGGTCGGCGTGGTCGTGGTGGAGGTCTGACCCGTCGTCGAGGACGGCGGAGTCCCGTCGACGGACTTCAGGAACAGCGACGACGCGGCGTCGGTCTTGGTCGCGTCGACCCCGTGCCCTCCGGTGTAGTCCCGCTGCTCGTTCTTCGCCCAGTCGGCGATCGGGGTGCCGCCGACGTCGAGGTGCTTGTACGCGGCGCCGTCCCAGCCGAAGACATGGATGCGGTGCCGGTCGGCGTAGAAGTCGTTATACGGGCCGTTGTCCGCGAGCTGCTTGGTCATGGCGTTGTTGAAGAACACGTTGCGATAGCCGGTGGCACCCGACCATTTGACGGCTTTCTTGCCCGCGCCCCACCAGATCGGGAACCAGTTCGAGTCGTCGGGACCGCCTCCGCCCTCTTCACCGCAGTTGGCCCGGCAGTTCCCCGAACGGTGCGCGTACGGGACCTTGACCGTGTTCAGTTCGAAGAGGTTGTTGCGCTCCCAGCCTCCGTGGAGGTTCAGGTCGGAGTCGAAGGAGTTGCCGATCACGACGTTGCCCGAGGCGGACCACTGGAAGGTGAAGTGCCGCAACAGGGTCGAAGTGTTCCCGGCGTACAGCGAATCCCAGACCCGTGAGCCGCGGAAGTAGCCGTTGCCACCCTTGCCCTTGTTCCATGAGCCGTTGAGTTCGTTGTCCACGATCTGGAGGTTCTTGGCCTCCTCGGTGACGATGGGATGCGAACCGGTCATATCCGCGCGGATGCCGCGGACCCAGGAGTTCGCCGCCCACTTGAACACGATCCCGTGCATCTCCGCGGCGGGCGCCATGTTGCCGTAGTTGTTGTTCGCCTCGGCGGGATTCAAGCCCGGCATGTCCTGCGTGAACCCGAGGTTCTCGAAACCGACGCCGACCACCGGGTCGACCAGCGGTGCCGCCTTCGAGTCGTACGTGGCGCCGTCGATCGGGGCCGAACCGTCCGAAGTGGAGTTCACCGGCACGTCGTACTCGAGCGGTTTGTCCAGGGTGACGGTGCGTGCCGTGGTGTCGAGTGCCGCGACCGTGAAGATCTGCTGGCGCATGTGCATGTTCAGCAGCGGGAACGTGGTCGGGGTGGCCTGCTGCTGCGCGTAGAACTTCTGGGAGTTGGCCGCCCGGATGTTGACCAGGTTCCCGGCGGCGAGCGAGGTCAGGGCACCGCTGCTCGCCAGGTGGACGACCTTGTCCCCCATCCGCGCGGCGAACGCGGTGTCGCCCGGCTTGCCCCGCAGCTTCACGCCTGCCTTCCAATGGACGTTGATCGTGCCCTCGAAGATGTCCTTGCGGTTAGCGGGCGCCGAGGCGTAGTCGCTCGCGTAGGACGTGTGCACTCCCCTGGACTGGACGCGGAACAGCCCGCGGCCCGGCCACAACCAGCCGCCCTTGCCCGCGCCGGAGGTCATCCCGTCCTCGTCCCAGTCGGAACCGTCCGGGGTGAGGGAGTCATAGAGGGTGTTCGCGTCGGGTTTGTAGACGAACTTGGTGGCGTCCTTGCCCGCTCCACGCAGGATCAGGTAGTCGGCGTCGACGTGGATCTCGTGCGTGACATCGAACCGCCCTGCCGGGAAGGTGATCGTGCTCAGCTTGGTGTAGCTCCCGGACGGCGAGCACGCGCTCTTGATCCCGTCGATCGCCGCCTGGATCCCGTTCGTGTCGTCGGCGCCGTCGTCGGGCTTGACGTTGTACTGGCTCGCCAGTTCCGCCGCGGTGACCTGGCAGGTGGCGTTCGGATTCACTTCACCGGAGCCGGGAAGCGCGGCGCCACCCCGGTACCCGGCCTTGGACCAGTCGTAGAGCCCCGCGACCGGCGCGCGGCGATTGGCGGCGCCGAGGTCGAGGCCGGTCAGCGCGCCGGGCCCCGGCGCCGCGTCCGCCACTTCGGGCGGTACCTGCAGGATTGCGGCGATGGCGACCACGGCGGCGACCGCCGGGAGGACGGCACGACGAAGAGGACTTTTTCGGGACACCCGAAACCTCCGTGACGGACTGACGGAAGGTGTTGCGGCGTGTACACCCGGACCCCGTCTTTATAGTTCACGTCCATGTCGCCCGTCAACGGATGTGAATAACGTCCATGTATGTGAACGAGCCGCGGTCCCTAGTCTCCCGAACGGAAGCGATCGAGCACGCGGCGTTCCCGTTTGGTCGGACGTCCCGCACCCCGCTCCCGTCGCGCGACCGGCACCGTGGCCTCGGGTGGCGGCGGGGGCGTCCGGTCGAGGAAACAGGTCGCGGCGTCGGCGGCACCGACCCGTTTCTGGATCACCCGGGTCACTTCCAAGATCCGCGTCGTGTCGTTGACCCGTGCACGGACCTCGTCACCGGCCACGACCGTGGTCGCGGGTTTGGCCGGTTTGCCGTTCACGCGGACATGGCCGCCGCGGCACGCCGCCGCGGCGTCCGGACGCGTCTTGGTCAGCCGGACGGCCCACAGCCAGCGATCAACTCGAGTGGACTCCACAGCAGTACATAGTGGCCCATCCGCCGTCGCGATGCCCGCCTGCCTGCCCCAAGCACACGGAAAGAAGTCCCACCATTATTGCCACCCGACATAGCCACAGGTATAACTTGTTCTAAATCCCTCAACGGTGAGGAAGATCACGTGAGCGACGAAACCATGTGGAGAAGCGCTTCCGGACAGTTATCCCGCCGCATCTTTATCACTGGAACTGGTTCTATCTTGGGAGCCGCGGCCCTCGGCGGGACCGCTTACGCGAAAAGCTCGATCGCCGACGCCGCTCGCATCCCGGCGCTCGTCATCGGGTCCGGCTACGGCGGCTGCGTCGCCGCCCTCCGGCTGGCCGAAGCCGGCGTCGACGTCCACCTCGTCGAACTCGGCATGGCATGGGACACCCCGGGTACGGACGGCAAGATCTTCGCCAACACCACCACCCCGGACTACCGGTCCTTCTGGCTGCGCACGCGGACGAAGCAGCCGCTGAGTAACTTCCTCGGCTTCCCGCTGGACAAGGACGTCCCGCGCCACACCGGCATCCTCGACGCCGAGGAGTTCAGCGGTATCACCGTCTACCAGGGCCGCGGCGTCGGCGGGGGCTCGCTGGTCAACGGCGGGATGGCCGTCACGCCGAAGCGCGAGAACTTCAGCGCGGTCCTGCCCACGGTCAACGCCGACGAGATGTACGGCGTCTACTACCCACGCGCCAACGCGGGCCTCGGCGTCGCCACCATCGATCCGAACTGGTTCGAAACGGCCGAGTGCTACCAGTACGCGCGGGTCGGCCGGAAACACGCGCAGCGTTCCGGGTTCCCGTTCCTGTTCGTCCCGGACGTCTACGACTGGGACTACATGAAGAAGGAGCAGGCGGGCACGGTTCCGAGGTCCGCGTTGGCCGGGGAGATCCTCTACGGCAACAACGCGGGCAAGAAATCGTTGCAGCAGACCTATCTCCCGCGGATCAAGGCCACCGGTCGCGTGACGATCTCGGCCCTGCACCGCGTCACCTCGGTCACTCCCGCGTCCGGCGGCGGATACACCGTGGTGATGGAGCAGCTGAACACCGGCGGCACGGTGACCGCGACCAAGTCCGTGACAGCGGACAAGGTGTTCTTCGCCGCCGGCAGTGTCGGCACGAGCAAACTCCTGGTCAAACTCAAGGCCACCGGCGCGCTGCCCAACCTCCACAACGAGGTCGGAAAGGGCTGGGGCGACAACGGGAACGTCATGTGCGGCCGGGCCAACCACATGTGGGACGCCACCGGGGCACTGCAGTCGTCCATCCCCACCGCCGGTATCGACAACTGGGCCGCGGGCGGCGCCTTCGCCGAGGTCGCCCCCCTGCCGACCGGCATCGAGACCTACGCGTCGTTCTATCTGTCGATCACCAAGAACCCCAACCGGGCGACGTTCTCGTGGAACGCGGCCGCGAACAAGGTCGACCTCAACTGGCAGACCGCCTGGAAACAACCGTCGATCAACATGGCCAAGACGATCTTCGACAAGATCAATTCCAAGGAAGGCACGATCTACCGCACCGACCTCTTCGGCGTGTACAAGATCTGGGGCGACCACCTCACCTACCACCCGCTCGGTGGCGCGGTGCTCGGCAAGGCGACCGACAACTACGGCAGGCTCCACGGATATCCGGGCCTGTACGTGATCGACGGCGCGCTGATCCCGGGCAACACCTCGGTGAACCCGTTCGTCACCATCACCGCCTTGGCGGAACGGAATATCGAAAAGATCGTCGCCACCGATCTGTGACGCCGGCCGGTCCGTGAGTGGGCCGGGATCGCAGGCCCGTGAAGGGCCCCTTCCCTAGTACATGAAGGACCCCATCCTTGCGCCTAGGTACAGGAAGGGGTCCTTCATGTACTTCTCACGGCCTAAAACTTCGGCAGAACACAGACGGTGTCGATTCCCAAAACGCGATTCAGCCGTCCGAATGCGAGCCAGGAACCGATGCTCATGCTCAGTTCGACGATTTCCTTCTGGCTGTAGTGCTCGCCCATTCGCTTCCAGAATTCGTCGTCGATGCCGTGATGATCGAGCGCGTAGCGTTCGGCGTATTCGGCGGCCAGCCGGGTCCGCTCGTCGAACGCGCCGGTGGTGCGCCACTCGGTCACCGCGTCGGCGAACTCCTCCTCGACCTTCACCCCGTCGCGTTCGGTCCGCCAGTCCAGGCAGAAGACGCAGCCGTTGATCTGCGCGATCCGCAACCGGGCCGCCTCGAACTCGCGGAGCCCCAGCGTGGTGTGCGAGTAGACCGCCAGGGACAGATTCGAGGCCGCGACGCCGATACCGGGCACCATCTCGCCCCACACGTAGCCGATCGGGTCCTTGCCCTCGGGAATGTCGATGATCATCGCGCGCTCCTTCCGAGCTTGCCGGTCGCCGGTCGCAAGGGGACGTCCAATGCGTCGTAGAGGCCTGGTTTGGCGTCCACGAGCCAGTCGATGGCGCCGACCAGCCTGCCGACCGCGGTCGCGTTGCCGCCGGCGGACCGGTTCTCGCCCTCGTCGGTGGCCTCGACCGAGACTTCGATCCTGGGGCGGCCTTCGATGATCACCCGGTGCGCCCCGTCGCCGCTGGGCGGCATCGGCCAGTCCGGCGCGCACGACGCGTGGATGCGGGTGACGTGCTCGATGACGATGCGGGGGTCGCCGTCCACGATCCCCTGCACCTCGAACCGGACCGCGCCCTGCGTGCCCGCTTCGAACTCGCCCATCGCCCGCGTGGTCACGGTTTCCTCGAGCGGACGGCGGTCGAGCGTCTCGCGGATCTCGTCCAGCTCGACCCCGAGGCCGCGGGCGATCAGCCGCACTTGCCCGCCCCACACCATCGTGGGCACCGAAGGGGCCAGCATCGGCGGCTGATAGTCCATCGGCTGCCCCATCCCGACCAGGTAGCGGACGGAATCCGGCTGGTCGTAGGTGGAGTAGTCGAAGATCTCCTGGCAGCGGACCGCGTCCACGGTGGTGCCGAGCCCGCTGATCAGCAACGGCAGGATGTCGTTGCCCCATCCCGGATCCACGCCGGAGACGAACAGCGAACCGCCGCCTTCCGCGATCGCCGCGAGGATCGGCTCCCGCAGCTCCTCCGGCGCGTTGCGCTGGTCGTACAGCGCGTAGAGCGCGGGGGTCACCACCACCGCTCCCGCCCGGATCGCGCGGACGATGTCGGCCAGCGCGTCGGCGGGCCGGATGTCGCCGGACGCCGCGTACACCACCGCGCGCGGCCCGGCCGCCAGAACCGCTTCGACGTCATCGGTCGCCGCCACACCCGAATCGCCGTCGACTCCCGCGAGTGCGGCCGCGTCGCGACCGACCTTCGCGGGATCGTGCACGAGCACACCGGTGAGTTCCAGCGCCGGATGCGCGTCGACGGCCCGGATGGAGGCGCGGCCGATGTTGCCTGTACCCCAGACAACTGTGGGAATCATGAAGTCGAGGTTAACCGAATCGAAGGTCGGTTCCCAGTACCGAAACAATCACGAAAACCGCAGGTCAGAACGCATTACTCGGGTTCATTCGAGTGGGCAACGAAAGCGTTCCGGTGCGCGGAACGGGCCTCGTTTTCGTCGGTGACCGGCAACGGGGTTGAGACCCGCCGACGACCGTGTGTAATGTGCGCTCCCGTGACGAGCCCCGAGTCGGACAGAACCCCGCCGCCGGTCGACCGGCGGCGAGTCGTCGTATCCGGCCGTTAGGCATCGGCCCTCTCGCTTCCCGGTGACCGGAGCGCTGTTCCGTGCGTCCGGCCGGGTTTCTCCCTGTCTCGCGCACGGCTTCCTCCTGCTCACTTTCTCCATGGGAGTCGTCCGTTGCCCCTGTTCGTCTATGTCCTCGGCCTTGCCGTCTTCGCGCAAGGCACCTCCGAATTCATGGCTTCCGGTCTCGTGCCGGGAATCGCCGGTGAACTGTCCGTCCCGGTGGGCGCGGCCGCCGCGCTGACCTCGGCCTACGCCGTCGGAATGATCGTCGGCGCCCCGGCCATGGCCGTACTCAGCGCGCGCTGGCCTCGCCGCCGGGCCTTGGCCGGGTTTCTGACCGCCTTCGTCGTGGTGCACGTCATCGGCGCCGTGACGACGAGTTTCCCGCTGCTGTTCGGCACCCGGGTCGTCGCGGCGGTCGTCAACGCGGGATTCCTCGCCGTGGCCATGCCCGTCGCGATCGCTTTGGCACCAAAGGGAAAGCAGACGCGGGCGACCGCGGTCCTGTTGGCGGGGATCACGCTGTCGTGTGTCGCCGGTGTACCTGCCGGAGCCGTGCTGGGTGAGCTCGCGGGCTGGCGTTCCGCGTTCTGGGCGGTCGCCGCGCTATGCCTTCCCGCGCTGGTTCTGGTGTTCCGCTCCGCACCCGCCGACGCGGCAGGCCCGCGGGAAATCTCGATCAAGCGCGAAGCACGGGAGCTGAAATCGCCTCCGGTCCGACACGCGATGGTCCTTGCCGCCCTGGTCAATGGCGCGACCTTCGCGACGTTCGCGTTCCTCGCGGTCATCGCGACGGATGTCGCCCGCCTTCCGGCCGGGGCGGTTTCCGGGTTGCTGGCGGCCTTCGGTGTCGGCGCTTTCCTCGGCGTCACGGTGGCGGGCCGCACGGGCGACGGCGAACTCCGGAGCGGCCTGGTACTCGCGTTGTGCGTCCTTCCGGTCGGCTGGGCGGTGCTGGCGGTGACCAGCGCGCAGCCCGTCGCCCTGTTCCTCGTGACGATCGTCCAAGGTGGACTGTCGTTCGGTTGCGGTTCCGCGCTCGTGGCGCGGGTGATGCACGTGGCTCCAGGAGCTCCGACGCTCGGTGGTTCGTTCGCGACGGTCGCGCTCAACACCGGCGCGTTCCTGGGACCGGTGCTCGCCGGTCTCGTCACGGAGTCGACCGGGGACTATCGGCACGCCATCTGGATCAGCGCGGCGATCGCCCTTGTTCCGCTTCTGCTCGTCCTGGGGAGGAAGGTGCTGATCCGCTCCTGAGCCGCGCGTGCAGGTGGACGTCGTGCCATCCGTCCGCGTGCAGCATCGAAGAACGCAAGGTGCCTTCGAGGCAGTATCCGGCCTTGCCCGCGACGTTGCAGGAGGCGGCGTTCGCGGTGGAATGCAGAAGGAACAACCGGTGCAACCGGACGGTTTCGAACGCCCACCGCGTCAACGCCGCCACCGCGCTGCCCGCGATCCCCGCGCCGCGGGCGGCGGGAAGAACCCAGTAGGACAGCTGTGCGGAAGCCTCGAAAAGCGAGAGGGCGCGGAGACCGACCTGCCCGACCGGCCGGTCTTCGCGCGCGTCGACCACCGCCCAGCTCGCGTCCGTCTCGTCCGTCCAGCGCTGTTCCCAGCCCGCGATCCACTCGCGGGCCTCGTCCGCTCCGTCGACACGGCGGACGTGCCAGCGCTGGATGGCCGGACACGCGAAGGCGGCTTCGACGTCCTCCGCGTCGTCAGCGCACCAAGGTCGCAACACCAGCCTGTCGTCGACGATCAGGCACGGCTGCGGCATCGACCGGAACGTACCGGCGGGCAGGGCGGGCTCGATGAGCAGAGGCACCCGCCCATCATGGCGTACCGGCGGCCTCGGCCTGGGTAACATCGGCCAGACCATGGAGATGATCACTGTGCCGGCGGGCGAGGTAACGCTTTCGGACCGGCGCACGCAGCGGAGCTGGGCTGTCGATGTCGCGTCGTTCCTGCTCGCGCCGGTTCCGGTCACCCGCGAGCCCGGCCGGCTTCCCCTCGTCGACATCTCGTGGACGGACGCCCTCCGACTCTGTAACACCCTGTCCCAGCGCGAAGGCCTCACCCCCGCTTATGAGCTGGATTCGTCGACCTGGGACCGGACCGCGAACGGCTACCGCCTGCCCACCGAGGCGGAATGGGAACACGCCTGCCGCGCCGGCACGACCGGCCCTCGCTACGGACCACTCGACGAGATCGCCTGGTACCGCGAGAACTCGGCGGAGTCCGCGCACGAAGTCGGCGGGAAGGCGCCCAACGCGTGGGGACTGCACGACATGCTGGGCAATGTCTGGGAATGGTGCTGGGACGTGTACGACGCCGAGGTGTACGGCGAATACCGGGTCCTGCGGGGCGGCGGCTGGTTCGACGAGCACTGGAGCTGCCGGGCTTCGGTGCGGCGCCGCAGTCACCCGACCTTCCGTGTCGACGACGTCGGCTTCCGCCTCGCCCGGTCACTGTGACCCCGCCGACCGGACACGATGATCACACGATTGAATGACGCCACGGACACCCGGCCAGGGTGTCGGACCCTGGAGGAAACCGTGACCGGAACCGCTCCCCGAGACGTCGAACGCGTCTACTCCACCGCCGACGTCGTCGCGAAACTGCGCCGCCTCGCCGACGCGCTCGAGTCCGAGACCTCGTTCCGCATCCAGATCGCCGGGGAACGGTTCCGTGTCCCCGCCCGCGCGCAGTTCTCGATCGAGCACGAACGCGGTGACGGCGAGGAAGAGGTCGAGTTCCAGCTGAAGTGGAAGATCGAAGAGACCGACTCCGACGACGACTCCGAAGGCACCGTCGTCTGATCTTCTGTCCATAAAGGACTGGGCGGGCCCTATTTCGTTGGCGGGCCCGCCCGCTTCGTCACTACGGTTCGCCGGTGCTCAAGGGACTGGAGTCGCTCCTCGGACTCGAGCTGACCTGGGACGGCATCTCCGACAAGACCGGCGGCTCCGCCGTGTTCATGCTGTTCTCAAGCGCGGCCCGGAACCACCTGGAGATCAAGGCGCCAGACTTTCCTCGAAGGCGGATTGCTCCTCAAAGTCCTGGAGCGGGCCGGGCAGGTCGGCCCTGTGCTCGCATCGATGGGCCGGAGCCGCGACCTGTGCGACAAGCTGTGGGATTCCTACGTCGACACGATGAAGCTGGTGCTCGGCATTCTGCTCGGAGAGCGGTCGGACGCGGTGTTCACCTCGGCCGACCTTCGCGGGATCGGGGTGGACGACACGGAACCACGGGAGTCGTGAGCGGTCGTCACAGTAGCGGATCAGCTCACACGATGCCGCCGTTGGCGCGAAGCACTTGGCCGTTGACCCAGCGGGCCGGGCCAGCGAGGAACGAGACGACCTCGGCGATGTCGGACGGGGTGCCAAGGCGTTCGAGCGGGGGCTGCGCCGCCATCCTCGCGATGGTCTCCTCGTCCTTGCCGTCCAGGAACAGTGCTGTGGCGGTCGGGCCGGGGGCGACCGCGTTCACGGTGATGTCGCGGCCGCGCAGTTCACGGGCGAGGACGAGGGTGATCGCCTCGACCGCGCCCTTCGTGGCGGCATAGGCGGCGTACCCCGGGAGGGCGAGACCGAGCACCGACGTGGAGAAGTTGATGATCGCGCCGCCGTCACGAACGCGGCGGGCTGCCTGCTGATCGACCACGAAGGTGCCGCGGATGTTGGTGCGGTGCAAGCTGTCCAGCCTCTCGAGATCCAGTTCCGCCACCGGCGCGAGATACATGGTGCCCGCGGCGTGGACCACGACGTCGACACCGCCGAAGGTCTTCTCCGCCGTGTCGAACACGGCGGCGACAGCCTGCTCGTCGGCGACGTCGGCCTGCGCCGCGATCGCCTGACCTCCACCGTCGGTGATCGCCTCCACCGCGGCCTGCGCCTCGTCCTTGTTGCCGCCGTATGCGACGACGACCGCGAATCCGTCGGACGCCAGCCGTTCGGCGCTCTGCCTGCCGATGCCCCGCGACCCGCCGGTGACGATCGCTACCCGTGTCATGACGTGCTCCCATCAAGCGTTCCGTTGCTAACCCGATCACAGTATCATCGATAACGAACCATCGCTACCGGATCGGTGTTATCGTCGATACATGACGTTGACGACGAAAGACCGGTTGGTCCGCGCGGCGGCGGAACTCCTGCGGGAAGGCGGACGGGACGCGTTGTCGACGCGTGCGGTCAGCGCCGCCGCCGGAGTTCAGGCGCCGACGCTCTACCGGACCTTCGGCGACAAGGACGGCCTTCTCGACGCGGTCGCGACGTATGGCTTCAAGAGCTACCTGGAGGGGAAACACGCCCTCGGCGAAACCGACGACCCGGTACGCGACCTCCGGCGAGGCTGGGACCTGCACGTCGAGTTCGGCCTGCACCAGCCGGCTTTCTACCTGCTCATGTACGGCGAGCCCCGTGTCCGCGAGGCACGCCAGGAGGCGGACGCGATGCTCCGCCGCATCGTCGAACGCATCGCCGAGGCCGGCAGGCTGCGCGTCCCTGTCGAACAAGCCGCGCAACTGGTGCACGCGACCGGGATGGGCGTGATCCTCTCCTTCCTCGCGAGCCCTCCGGGGCACCGCGATCCGGACCTGATCATCGCCGCGCGCGAACACGTGATCGCCGCGATCACCACCGGCAGCGCGAAAGTGGATTCAGCCGTCCCGAGCCGTGCGATCGCGCTCAAAGCCGCACTGGAGAAGGAACATGGAGACGTCCTGACCCCGGCCGAGCACGCGATGCTCGCCGAATGGCTCGACCGGCTCGCGCGATCGAGCAAGTGAGGCGAAACGAGCTCGAGACGTACCGGCCGGCCGTCGCTACCGGCCGACAGCCTTCGCCGCCGCGACCGCCTGCCCGGCATAGGACCGTCCGAAAAGGACGGTGTGAACGAGGAGCGGGAACAGCTGGTGCGCACCGATCCGGTCGGTCCAGCCATCGGCGAGCGGGGCGACTTCCTGGTAGGCGGCCAGCACCCGGTCGAACAGCGGGCAGCCGAACAACTGCAGCATGGCCAGATCGGTCTCGCGATGGCCGCCATGCGCGGCCGGGTCGATGAGCGAGGCCTCGACCGCACCCCACAGCACGTTGCCGTTCCACAGATCGCCGTGCAGGCGGGCCGGAGGTTCGGCCGGACCGGCGACCTCCGGGAGCCGCGCGCAGGCTTGCTCGATGACAGCGGTTTCGTCAGCGTTCAAAGTGCCTTCGTCGACCGCACGGCGGACATAGGGCAGGACCCGGTGCTCGGCATACCACCGCGGCCAGTCCTCCCCCGGCGTGTTCACCATCGGGGCCAAGCCGATCCACGCGTCGACAGGCCCGTCCGGCGGCGCGGCGCCGAACGCGGGCGCTCCGGCCGCGTGCAACGCCGCGAGCCCCCTCCCCAGCCGCTCCGCCGCGTGATGTGTCGGCCGACCACCACCGACCAGTTCCGTGACCAGCCATTCGCCGTCGTGACCACGGACCTCGGGCACACGCACGGCGCCGGGCGTACCCAGCCAACGCAGCCCCGCCGCCTCCGCGGCCGTCGCGGTCCGGGCATGCCCCCGTTTGACGACCACCGTGTCGCCGCTGTCCAGCACCATTTCGGTCACTCCGCTGGAGAGACTCCTCTGCTCTGCGACGGCTCGTCCGGTGATCCGCGTGGCAGCCTCGGCAGGCGTCGAAACCAGGGTCATGCCCGCAACCTACCTCCGCCGATCGAGTGAACGCTCGTTGTCTGGAGCGCCGGTTCGGGGAATTCCACGGCGCTTTCACTTTTTTCGAGGGGAGAGCGGTCCTGCCCACACGAACAGCGCCGGTTTCCCGGCCTCCGTCGGGCTGCATGCGGTCAACGCCCGGAACTCACGGACGAGATGCGCCTGATCGCTGTACCCGCCCGAGTACGCGACCTCCGCCCACGAAAGAGATGGCTCCCGGTTCATCAGCGCCAGCACGCGATTGAGCCGGGCGATCCGCCCGACCGTGCGGGGATTCAGCCCGATCTGTTCACGGAACCGGGCGTTGAGATGCTGCCTGCTCCAGCCGATCTCGCGGGCGAGGGCGTCGACCCGGACCGGCCCGGCGGACAGCCGGTCCCACGCGTATCGGACCGGGGCCGCCAGTCCGGGACCGTGGGCGAGCCTCGCCGCCAGGTACTCGTCCAGCAGCCGGAAGCGCTCCGGCCAGTCCGGAGCCTCGGCCAACTGTTCGGTCAACAGCTCGGCCGGCAGCAGGTCGGACGCCGCGACCGCCGCGTTCGTCAACTCCCGCAACGGGATCCCGAACAACGCGTACGAACCGCGCGGGGTCAGCGTGACGAGGATCCCGCGCGAAGCGCCGGATTGCTCGAGACGCAGCGGCCCGTCACGCAATCCCAGTACGGGTGAATCCGGGATCTCCGGACCGCGATCCGGGGCTTCGAAATCGATCATCCAGGTGAGCACGGACAGCGGGGTGACCTGCCAGGAGTTCGCGCCGGCGTCGGGAAGGTCGTGCGCGACGTAGCTCGACACGTGAGCGGCGAGGCGGGGATGCGGCCACCGGAGGATCCGCTCGCCGGGTGCGCGAAGGAGGTCCTGCCGCGGTGTCACGAGACCCCATCCGCCCATGCCGCCAGCTTACTTTCGTTCAAGACCGGGAACGCGGCTCCGTTCTAACGTCCGGAGCATGACGAAAATCGGAGGTTTCAGAAATCCGGCGGCCGAGAAGCGTTATTTCGCCGCCTACGACCGCGCCATGGCCGAGTGCCCGGAGCCGGCCCAAGTCTTCGACGTCGAGACCCGGCATGGCAGCACGCGGGTCTACCGCTACGGCGGTGAGGGCCCGCCGATCGCCCTCCTGCCGGGGTTGTTGGCGACTTCCGCCTGTTTCGCGGCGCTGCTTCCCGCTTTGGCGGACCGGCACGCGGTCTACGCGATCGACACGCTCGGCGAGGCGGGCCGAAGCGTGCAAAGGGCACCGTTCAAGGACGTCCGTGACCGCGCGAGCGCTATCGACGACGTTTTCGAAAGCCTTGAGCTGCCCTCGGTGCATCTCGTCGGCGGTTCGACCGGCGGCTGGCACGCGGCCAACCAGGCGATCCACGCACCCGGCAGGCTCGCGTCCATCACATTGCTGGACGCGACCACCGTTTCGGCACCGTTCGCCCGGAAAGTGTTCCGCTACGGCTTGCCGGCGGCATTACTCGACAGCGACCGTCTGTGGCGGCGTTTCGTGACGTGGTCCGCCGGGGAGGACATCCTCGACCAGCCCGCCGCCCAACTGGTACTGGCGGGAATCCGGTGCTACCGCGCGCGGGTGCCGTTCCAAGTCCTCCCCAGTGAGGAGGCGCTGCGGTCCATCGAAATTCCCACCCTCGCCCTGTTCGGCGGCCGCAGCGCCGTACACGATTCGGCCGCCGCCGCCGCGAGACTCGAAAGCCTGCTCCCCCATGCCGACGTCGAAATCCTGCCGGACGCCGGACACTACCTCTATTTCCGCCCGGACGATCGCGAACTGGTCATCAAGCGTGTCCTCGACTGGGCCGGTCAGGCGGCCCGTGCGCCGGAGTGACGGCGAGCGGCGGCCAGGCTGGCCCGGCACGCGGCGATCAGCTTGGCCGAGGCGGCGCTTTCGCCGTGGCCGCAGCGAGGACAGGACATCGTGACGTCGCCGGAGAGTTCGTCGACGGAAACGGTCAACGCGGTCGCGCACGAACGACACCAGCGGTGCCGGGTGATCGGGTTGACGTGCAGCGGCGAAGCGACGCACTGGTGGATCCAGCGGCCGTGCACGTGGCAGGTCAGGCGGTCGTCCGGGGCCAGGCGGCCGACGTCCTCCGCGTCGTCCTCCATCGCCAGCAGAACCGGCAGGGTGCGGCCCACCGGGTTCAGCCGCGTGGTCGAGGCCAGTGTCGTGGTGTTCATCGCTTTCTCCTTCCGGCTCTTAACAAGACGTCGAACGGGGAGCGCCAGATACGACACAGCCGGGCGCCCTTCTCGAAGAAAGCTCCCCCTGGTGGGTGAATTGATCTTGGTCGAAGCCGAACCGTTACCCCATTCGGGTTAACGGCGCGTATCTTTCGGATCATGAAGGCCGCATTCATTCCACTGTCCACATCAGACAGTCGCGGCCCCGGCCACCTGCTGTTCCCGCCCGCCGGCGGCACACTTCAGACCTTCGGTCCGCTCGCCGGGGCGGCGGGCGCGGACGTCTGGGGCGTCGAGTATCCCGGCCACGGGGATCGACTCGCGGACACGCCTGCGTCGTCCCTCGAAGAACTCGCCACCCTCGTGGCCGGCGCGACACCGAGGGCCTGGTTTTCCCGCTCTGTGATCATCGGTTTCGGAATGGGCGCCTTCGTCGCCTTGGAAACCGCTCAACGGCTGGGCGTCTCCCCGGGCGCGCTGATCGTCGTGGACGCGTGTGCCCCGCAACGGCTCTCACCGGAAAAGACCGCCAAGGCGGGCGCGTCCGCCATCGGCCGGGTGTTCGGCCGCACCGGGCTCACCCCTGTCGCGGGCTATCGCGATTCGCCCGAAAGCTGGGAGTACGCCCTGGATCTACTGCTGGGCGACCTCCAATTGCTGAATGCCTACCGCGGGCCGGCCAGAACACGGCTCTCATGCCCGATCGCGGCGATACGCGGGACCGACGATCCCGCGTCCGCCTCGGGTGACGACGCGACGGGCGGCTGGCGGGTGTGGACTTCCGGTCCATTCGTCGGCCGCGTCGTCCCGGGCGGGTATCTAGGTGTTCTCCAGCCCGGTCGGGAGGCCGAGTTCTGGGCCCGGATCCGCAGACTGCGGGCGGCCTTCCTCGGCGTCGAGCCGGAAGTCGCCTAGGCGACGTCGACCGGTTCTAGCGCGCCCCGGTGAGGTGTTCGAGGGCCAGCTGCGACAGGCGGATGAAACCGTAACCGCGCTCCGCCGCCTTGTCCGGGTCGAAGTCCTCGAACGCCGATCGGTCCGCCAGCAGATCCGCCGCCGTCTCGCCGTCGTCGAGAGTCGGCGTCGCCAGCTCCGGGACGAGCGCGGCGTCGAGCGCGGCCTGCACCTCGGGATCGGCACGGAACGCACGGGCACGTTCGGCGAACAGCAGGTAGCTGGCCATGTTGGCCTCGGCGCTGGCCCAGACGCCGTCCATGTTCTCCGTGCGCAGCGGCTTGTAGTCGAAGTGGCGCGGCCCGTCGTAGCCGCCGTGCTCCAGCAGGTCGACCAGGAAGAACGACGACAACACGTCGCCGTGGCCGAACACGAGGTCCTGGTCGAACCGCGGGCCGCGCTGGCCGTTGAGGTCGATGTGGAACAGCTTGCCCTGCCACAGGGCCTGCCCGATGCCGTGGACGATGTTGAGCCCGGCCATCTGCTCGTGCCCGACCTCGGGGTTCACGCCGACGATCTCGTGGTTGTCGAGTGTGGAGATGAACGCGAGCGCGTGCCCGATGGTCGGCAGCAGGATGTCGCCGCGAGGTTCGTTCGGCTTCGGTTCGAGCGCGAGCCGGAGGCCGTAACCCTGGTCGATGACGTACTGGGCGAGGAAGTCGATGCCCTCGCGGTAGCGGTCCATCGCCGCGTGGACGTCCTTCGACGCGTCGGTCTCGCTGCCTTCACGACCACCCCAGAGCACGAACGTCGACGCACCCAATTCGGCGGCGAGGTCGAGGTTCCGCAGCACCTTGCGCAGGGCGTACCGGCGGACGTCGCGATCGTTGCTGGTCAGCCCGCCGTCCTTGAAGACCGGATGGCTGAACAGGTTCGTGGTCACCATCGGGACGACGAGACCGGTCTCGTCGAGCGCGCCTTGGAAGCGCTTCAGCTGCCGCGCGCGCTCCGCGTCGGCCGAGCCGAACGGGATGAGGTCGTCGTCGTGGAAGGTGATTCCCCAGGCGCCGAGGTCCGAGAGACGGTGCACGGCTTCCACCGGGTCGAGCGGGGCCCGGCTCGCCGGGCCGAACATGTCGTTCGCCTGCCAGCCCACGGTCCACAACCCGAAGCTGAACTTGTCCTCACGCGTCGGAGCCTGAGCCATTTCGCCTCCACCCATTAGTTTGATGCCTGAACTTATCGACGACGATCCGGCGGGTCAAGGCTTTCGTTCAGGCATCGAACGAATACACTCGCGCGATGATCGGTACGCGTCCGGCGGGACAGCACACCGTGCGGCAGCACAACGCCGCCCTCGTCCTCGGCGCGATCGCGGACGGCCCCGGCACCTCACGGGCGGGCCTCGCCGCCGCCACCGGGCTCACGAAGGCCACCGTGTCGATCGTGGTCGATCGCTTGATCGCGGCGGATCTCGTGGCCGAAGGCGAGCCGGAACGCCGGACCGGCCCCGGCAGGCGCGGCACCGTCGTGTCGCTCTCCCCCACCGGCCCGCACGGACTCGGCATCGAGATCGGCGTCGACTACCTGGCGTCCTGCCTCGTCGATCTGAACGGCACCGTCCGGGCGGAAGAGGTCCGATACGCGGACAACCGGACGCCCCGCGTTTTCCAGCGCGTGTCGGCGTTCCTGCGCAAGGCACGGAAGCAGGCGGACGCGCTGGGGGTGCCCGTCGGCGGCGTCGGTATCGCCGTTCCGGGCCTGGTCGAATCCGGTCTCGTGCGGCTGGCCCCCAACCTGGGCTGGCGCGACGTCGACCTCGCGGACCGGCTCGGGGAGACGTTCACCGTCGCCAACGAAGCCAACTTCGCGGCGCTCGCCGAACTCTGGCACGGCTCGGCGTTGCCGGATTTCGTCCACGTGTCCGGCGAGATCGGGATCGGTGCGGGGATCGTGCTGGACCGTGCCCTGTTCGAAGGCGTCCGCGGCGCGGGCGGCGAGATCGGACATCTGCCCGTGGCACCCGACGGCCCGCCGTGTTCCTGCGGCGCGAACGGCTGCCTGGAACGGATGGCAGGTCAGGAGGAGATCCTGCGGCTCGCGGGCGCGGAGACGGTCGAGGAGCTGGTCTCCGCACTGGAAGCCGGCGACGGTGCGGCCCTTTCCGCGGTCACCACCGCCGCCGGCCATCTCGGCATCGGACTGTCCACTGTGGTCAATCTGATGGACGTCCCGGCGGTGGTGCTAGGCGGGACCTACGCGCGGCTCGAACCATGGCTGCGTGAGCCGCTCCTCGCCGAACTGGAGCGCCGCGTGCCCAGCACGGCCTGGTCGCCGGTGCGTGTCATCCGATCGTCGCTCGGCACGGGAGCCGCCGTACGCGGTGCCGCCGGCTCGGTGATCCGAAGCGTTCTCGCGGATCCGGAGAACTATCTCACGACTCACTGGCCATCCGATCAGGACGCTCGGGGCCGCTGACCCCGGGCAGCAACGGCTCGATCGCCCGCGCCCGCCGCTCGATGTCGGGCCGCTGGGCGCGCCGCGCGTAGTCGATGAGGGCTTCGCGGTCGTCTCGCGGAAGCCAGCCCTGCTCGCTTCCGGTCTCCAGCCTCACGAGGTACCGCACCAGCTCCACGGACTCGGCGCCGAAGTCCCGCATGCGGCGCGTCAGCAGTTCCGCCGCGCCGAGGTAACCGTTGTTCCAAGCGTGGACCGCCAGCAAGTGCGCCGTCGCCGCGAGGATGTCACCGAGGTGGAACCCGCCCTCCGCGGCGAGATGCCCGGCGAGCCGGAAACTGCGCCGGCCCTCGCCGACCGGGCCCTCCTCACGAATCGCCTCGAGCAGAGCCCCGATCTGCCGCGTCAGGTAATCCTGACCCGCGTCCTCCACCGTCACCGCATTCCTCCACCCAGTCGCCGCGATCGCACGAAGGTGTCAATGGGGAGCACACCAGATACATCGAATGCCGAACCGTTATCACCCGAATGGCCTGTCCGGCACTGGTGTTCGTCCCCGGCTCGTAACACTGATCCCCATTCTTGTGGCAGGTGGTGGCGACCCTCGTGGTCACTTTCCTGCTCAACGAGTCCGTCGTCGTGGGCGGAGAAGTGACGCTCGCCGTCACCGTGGCGACAGGACGCGCGCCACGTTCCCACCACCCTCCGCCATCGAACCCGCCTGTATTCGGCGGGCGAGCGGAGGGCGTTACAGCGGCCGGTCAGCGAGGGCTACGGCAGACGAGGCCATATCGGTCAGCCGCGCACACCGGTCTATGAAGGCCTCCTTGCCCACCCTGAGGGCAGTGGTCCCGACAAAGGTGGCATATCCGCTGGTCAAGTGGGCGGCGAGGGCGGAGGCGAGCTTGTCACAGTGACCTGACACCTCCTCGACTGTCCACAGGGGACAGTACCGAGGTGGCAGTGCCCGATTCGGGCGTTTTACAGAGGGGTCGTGAGTGATTAGGAGGGTTAGAACCCTACTAATCACTCACGACCCCCGTCGAAAGCCGGACATATCAGCATCAAATGGACACTCGGCGGTCGGACAGCGTCCTTTGTGGACATTCAAGGCCTTGGCCCACCACTTGAGCAAGCCGAACCGCCACTCGAACTCTGACCCCTTCGAGCAGTCGGCGATATCCAGACCGTGACGCGCTCGGACCCGATCACCACTCGCGTGGGGCGACGCCCGACTGCTCCTCGAAGATCAGCCAGGTCCGCGTGGACCGCACACCATCCAGTGCCTGCAACCGTTCCAGGACGACGTCCCGCAGCGAAGCGTTGTCCGGCGTCCGCACCAGCAGCAGGATGTCGAAGTCGCCGCCGACGAGCGAAACGTGTTCGACGAACGGGATCTGCCGCAGTTCGGCCGACATCGTGCGCCATGAGGTCTGCTCGACGGTGATCAGGATGTACGCGCTCGTTCCGAGTCCGGCGCGCCGCGGGTCGATCCGGGCGCCGAAGCCGGTGATGACGCCTTCGGACATCAGGCGGTCCAGTCTCGCGTAGGCGTTGGTGCGCGAGATGTGCAGTCGTTCCGCCAGTGCCCGGACGGCGAGCCTGCCGTCGGCGGACAGCTCGGCGAGGATGGCGCGGTCGATGTCGTCGAGGGCAAGGACCGTTCGTCCTGGATCCCGGCCGTGAGCCACGCCACTACCGGACGATTGGCTCTGCTGAACCGATTCTGAGGACAGTTTGTCGCTCATTTCGCCTGGGCCTTGAACACTGGGACTCCTGAATCCACCATCTCAGCATCATATGTCTGCGAAAGGTGGTGCTGCGCCATGTCGAGGGAGACCCCCGCCGCCGCGTTGCTGCCGTCCGGAGTCCCGGTGCGGTTCCTCGCCGAGGACGGCACACGCGTCGACGAGCACGGTCACTACTCCGAGCCGCCGTCCGAGCGGCTCGTCGAGGCCTACCGGCTGATGGTGCTCGGCCGCCGGTTCGACGCGCAGGCGACCGCGCTGACCAAACAGGGCCGCCTCGCGGTCTACCCGTCGAGTGCCGGCCAGGAGGCCTGCCAGGTCGCGAGTGCGCTGACCCTCACCGACGCGGATTGGCTCTTTCCCACCTACCGCGACTCCGTCGCGCTCGTCGCCCGCGGGCTCGAACCGGGCGAGATCCTGACGCTCCTTCGCGGCGACGCGCACTGTGGCTACGACCCCGCCAAGACCCGTGTCGCTCCGCAGTGCACCCCGCTGGCCACCCAGACCCTCCACGCGGCCGGGCTCGCCCACGCGATGCAGCGCCGCGGGGAGGACAGCGTCGCGTTCGCGCTCATCGGGGACGGCGCCACCAGCGAAGGCGACTTCCACGAGGCGCTCAACTTCGCGGCCGTGTTCAAGGCGCCCGTGGTGTTCTTCGTGCAGAACAACGGGTTCGCGATTTCGGTGCCGTTCGAGAAGCAGAGCGCCGCCCCCGCGCTGGCCTACAAGGGTGTCGGCTACGGCGTGCGTTCCGAGCAGGTCGACGGCAACGACGCCGTCGCGGTCCTTTCGGTGCTGGACGACGCCGTCGCGCACGCGCGGTCCGGTCGCGGGCCGGTGCTGGTCGAGGCGCACACCTACCGGATCGACGCGCACACCAACGCCGACGACGCGACCCGCTATCGCGACCAGGCCGAGGTCGAGAAGTGGCGCGAGGCCGACCCGATCCGCCGTCTTGAAACCTACCTGACCAATGAGGACCTGTTGTCCGCCAACGACATCGAGCGATTCCGGGTAGAGGCGGAGACGTTCGCCGCAGGAGTGCGCGACACCCTCAACGCCGACGTCGAGCCGGATCCCCTGTCCCTGTTCGAGCACGTGTACGCCGCTCCGACCCGTCAGCTGGCAGCCCAGCGGGCGCTGGTCGCGGCCGAATTGGAGGCCTGATGACCGAGATCTCGATGGCACAAGCCCTCAACGCCGCCTTGCGTGACGCGATCAAGGACGACGACCGCGTGCTGATCTTCGGCGAGGACGTCGGCCCGCTCGGCGGGGTGTTCCGGGTGACCGACGGCATCACCGCCGACTTCGGCGAGGAACGCTGTTTCGACACGCCGCTTGCCGAATCCGGCATCGTCGGCTTCGCGGTCGGGATGGCGATGGGCGGATTCCGTCCGGTGGTCGAAATGCAGTTCGACGCCTTCGCGTACCCCGCGTTCGAGCAGATCACCTCGCATGTCGCGAAACTGCGGAACCGGACCCGCGGCGCGCTGTCGCTGCCGATGGTCATCCGGATCCCTTACGCGGGCGGGATCGGCGGCGTCGAGCACCACTGCGATTCGAGCGAGGCCTATTACACGCACACGCCGGGCCTGCGCGTCGTCACGCCTGGCACTCCGCAGGACGCCTACGACCTCCTGCGCGACTCGATCGACTCGCCGGATCCGGTGATCTTCCTCGAGCCCAAATGCCGCTACTGGTCGAAGGAGCCCGTGTCCTTCACCCGCGACGGCGCGGCGATGGACCGCGCGGTCGTCCGACGCGAGGGCAAAGACGTCACGCTGATCGCGTACGGCCCGATGGTCGCCACCGCGCTGGAGACGGCGGAGGCGGCCACCGCCGAGGGCTGGGACGTCGAGGTGGTCGACCTCCGGTCGCTGAGCCCGTTCGACGACGAGACCGTCACCGCTTCGGTGCGCCGCACCGGGCGCGCGGTCGTCGTCCACGAGGCGGCAGGCTTCGGCGGCTACGGCGCCGAGGTGGTCGCCAGGGTCACCGAACAGTGCTTCCATCAGCTGCACGCTCCCGTCCTGCGGGTGACCGGACTCGACATCCCTTATCCGCCACCGAAGCTGGAGCGCCATCAGCTTCCGGACGTCGACCGGATCCTGGACACCGTCGCCCGGTTGCAGTGGCACGACGAACCGGTGGTGGCCGGTGCCTGACTTCCTGCTCCCGGACCTCGGTGAGGGGCTGACCGAGGCGTCGATCGTGAACTGGCTCGTCGCGGAAGGCGACACCGTCGCTGTCGACCAGCCCGTCGTCGAAGTGGAGACCGCGAAGGCCGCGGTCGAGGTGCCGGTGCCGTTCGCCGGTGTCGTCACCCGCCTCCACGGCGAACCCGGCCAATCGCTGCCGGTCGGCGCTCCCCTGCTCACCATCGGTCCCGGCTTCACCGAACCCGGCGTGACGACGGCGAGTGAAGGCAGTGGCAACGTCCTCATCGGCTACGGCACGACCACCACGACGAGGCGCCGCCGGACGCGCACCGTCGTCGCGACTCCCGAGAAGCCGTCGAAAGCCCCGGGCGTGATCTCGCCGTTCGTCCGCAAGATGGCAGCGGACAACAAGATCGACCTGACGAAACTGACCGGCAGCGGCCCTGGCGGCATCATCCGGCGCGCCGACGTCGAAGCGGCGCTCACCGTCCCCGAATCGAGAGACGGCGAGACGCGGATCCCGCTGACCGGGGTCCGCAAGGCAGTCGCCGACAAGCTGACGACCTCTCGACGCCAGATCCCCGAAGCGACGGTCTGGGTCGACGTCGACGCGACCGAACTCGTCGCCGCGCGGAAGTCGCTCAACGCTTCGGCACCGGACCGCCCGGTGAGCCTCCTCGGTCTCGTCGCCCGGTTCGCCGTCGCGGGCCTGCGGAAGTATCCCGAGCTGAACTCGCGCGTCGAAGGCGACGAGATCGTCCAGTTGCGGGACATCAACCTCGGTTTCGCCGCGCAGACCGACCGCGGGCTCGTCGTCCCGGTCGTCCGCGACGCGGGTTCACTGTCCACAAGGGAACTTTCGGCGGCGATTCGTGAACGGACCACACAGGCCCGGGATGGCAAACCCGGCCCGGCGGGCGGCACATTCACAGTCAACAACTACGGCGTGTTCGGCGTCGACGGCTCCGCCGCGATCATCAACCATCCGGAGGCGGCGATCCTCGGCATCGGCCGGATCATCGACCGTGCCTGGGTCGTCGACGGCGCGCTGGTGGCGAGGCAGGTCTGCGAACTGACCCTGGCGTTCGACCACCGGGTGTGCGACGGCGGGACCGCCGGCGGCTTCCTCCGGTTCGTCGCCGACTGCGTCGAATCGCCGGTCACCGCGCTCGGGGAGCTCTGAGCGGGTCGCACAACCGCCGGTTGTGACCCGGCAACGACCCGTTGTTCGACTTGCGCGTCCCGGCTTGCTTTGATCTCGCGGTGGGTGGGAGATCGCTGGGGCGACGGTTCGGCTGGCTTTGGGCGGCGTACGCGGCGAGCGCTTTCGGCACCAGGTTCGCGTTCGACGCGTTCAGCCTGATCGCCATCGTGGCGCTGGGCGCGGGCACCACCGAGGTCTCGTTCCTTGCGGCGGCCGGGCTCGTCGTCGGCGCCGTGGTCGCGCTGCCGCTCGGCCCCTGGGTGGAGTTCCGCCGGAAACGGCCGGTGATGATCGCGATGGACCTCGTCCGGTGCGCGGCGCTGCTGACCGTGCCGGTGGCGTACGCGTTCGGGCTGCTCGGCTTCGCGCAGCTTCTCGCCGTGTCGGTCGTCGTCGCCGCGGCGGACATCACCTTCCTGGCTGCCAGTGGGGCTTTCCTGAAAACCCTGCTGCCGCCGGAAGATCTGCTGGTCGCGAACGCCCGGTTCGAATCGACGACCTGGACGGCGACCGTGCTCGGCCCGCCGCTCGGCGGTTTCGCCGTCGGCCTGTTCGGACCGGTGATCACGATCGCCGCCGACGCGGTCAGCTATCTGCTCTCGGCACTCGGCATCCGTGCGGCCGACGGTTCGGAACCGCCACCCGCGAGGCCGGAAGGTCCGCGGCTGACCGGCCGCGACCTGCGGGAAGGATGGCGATTCATCCTCACCCATCCGCTGCTGCGACCCCTGTTCGTCAACACGATCGTGGTCAACGGCTTGATCATGGCGACCGCCCCGCTGATGGCCGTCCTGATGCTCGGGCAGCTCGGTTTCGCTCCTTGGGAGTACGCGGTGGCCTTCGCCGTGCCCTGCCTCGGCGGGCTGGTCGGTTCGAGACTCTCCCGGACCATGGTCGCGAGGTATGGCCGGGACAGGGTTCTCTTCGTCACCGGCTGGCTGCGGATCTGCTGGCCCGTCGGGCTCGTCTTCATCCAGCCCGGTGTTCCCGGGCTGATCCTGGTCATCGTCGTCGAACTCTGCCTGATCACCTGCATCGGCGTGTTCAACCCGGTGCTCGCCACCAGCAGGCTCGAAATGGTGCCCCTCGACCGCGCGGCGCGCACGCTTTCGGCCTGGTCGATCGCCGGCAAACTCACCACCGCGGCCTTGACCGCGCTGTGGGGGCTGCTCGCCGCGGTCACCGGTCCGCGTGCCGCGGTCGGCATCGCCGGGGTGCTCATGCTCGCGACGCCGCTCCTGCTCCCCCGAAACCGTCGGAGGGCTGTGCCAGTATCGGCGCATGTCGATCACGAGAGTGGTAGCCGACCTCGAGACCAAGTCACTTGAGCAGGCGAAAGCCTTCTACGAGCGGGTGCTCGGCTTCGAAGTGGTGATGGATCACGGCTGGATCGTGACCCTGGCCGATCCGGATCGTCCGGAGGTGCAGCTGAGTCTCATGACCCACGACGAGACGGCGCCCGTCGTCCCGGCCGTCTCGATCCAGGTGGACGACGTCGACGCGGCGTACGAGGAGGCGAAGGCGTCCGGTGCCGAGATCGTGCACGAACTGACCGACGAACCGTGGGGTGTCCGGCGGTTCTTCGTCCGTGACCCCGGCGGTCACGTGGTCAACGTGCTGTCGCATCGCTGAAGGCTGTTTCATCAGAATTTCATGACGCATCCCTAGCGTTCGAACACGCACCGTAATCGAACGGAAGGGACGATGAATGTGAAGAAACTCAGGGGGGTCCTGGCGGCGGCCGCGCTGGCAGCCGGGCTGATCGGCGTCACCGCGCCGGCTGCCCAAGCCGACCAGGCGCGGTACTACATCCTCATCGGCGGCACCTGCGACGGAGCCGCGACCGTCTACAACGACGCCTGGTTGCGAGGCGGGATCCGGAAGGTGGTCCACTACCCGGCAGGGGCCGCCGGAGCACCGAACTGCGACCAGACGCCGATGGACCAGAGCGTCGCGCGCGGGCACGAAGAAGCCCGCCGTGTCGTCCAGAGCTCCTTCGACGAGAACCCCGGCGCGGAATTCACCGTCGTCGGCTACTCGCAGGGCGCACTGGTCGCGAACCTGGTGCTGAACGACATCGCCGACGGGAAGCTGGCCGTGGACAAGTCGCGGTTCAGGGCGAAGATCTTCGCCGACCCGATGCAGCCCGTCGGTCCGCCGGGACGCGGGATCAGCGCGGTGCTCCCGCCGGGCACCGGGGCGCCGTCGCCGTTCGGCGGCTACGTGTCGTTCGGGCCCGGCCGCACCGACTTCGGCGGTATCCCGTTCATCCGCTACTGCATCGAGACCGACGGCGTCTGCCACTTCGACACCATCGAAGCGCCGGGCGGGTACTTCGCCCAGCATCTGTGTTACCAGTGGGCCCGGCCGGCCGATCACCGCTCGATCATGGAGGACACGATCGCGGACGGCGTGTACACCAACGGTTCGCACGCGTTGCCGCGGCAGAACTGCCGTCCGCCGTGGCCGGCGGCGTGACCAGCTGAAGACGGCTGCCGCCCGGCGCCCGATCGCCGGGTGACAGCGGTTCGGGCGATGGCCCGCCCACAGTGTCGTGGGCGGGCCATCGTCGTTCTACCGGACCGGCTGCCCCTCCGGTGCCGGGGCGTGGCCGGTCGGCCGGGCGGTGAAGGTGCCCCGGCCCTGGGTCCGGCTGCGCAGCCGTGTCGCGTAACCGAACAGTTCGGCAAGCGGCACGGTCGCGGTGACCACGGTCGTACCCGCGCGCACCGCCGACCCCAGCACCCGGCCGCGCCGGGCGGCGAGGTCGCCGAGCACCACGCCGACGGCGCTTTCGGGCACGGTGACGGTCACTTCGGCGACCGGCTCCAGCAGCGTCATCGCACCGGCGCGCAACGCCTCCCGGAGCGCGAACCGCCCAGCCGTCCGGAACGCCATCTCCGACGAGTCCTTCGAGTGGGTGGCCCCGTCGGTCAGCGTGACCCGGACACCCGTCACCGGATGCCCGCCGAGCGGGCCTTCCGCCAGCGCGTCACGGCAACCCGCTTCGACGGCGCGGACGTATTCCCGCGGCACCCGGCCACCGACCACAGTGGACTCGAACTCGAATTCCCCTTCCTCCAACGGTTCCGTGTCGATGATGACGTGAGCGAACTGCCCGGCGCCACCGTCCTGTTTGACGTGCCGATAGACGAAGCCGGACACGCCGCGCGCGACAGTCTCGCGGTAGGCGACGCGAGGCCGCCCGACGCCGACGTCGAGCCCGTGGTCGCGCCGGATCTTCTCCACCGCCACCTCCAGATGCAGCTCGCCCATTCCCGAGAGCAGGGTCTGACCGGTCTCGCGATCGGTCCGGATGACCAGCGACGGGTCCTCCTCGACCAGCCGCCCCAGCGCCGACATCAGCCGTTCCGTGTCCGTTCCCGTGCGTGCCTCGACGGCGACCGACACGACCGGATCGGCCACGACGGGCGGCTCGAGCAGGAGCGGCGCCGACGGCGTGCACAGCGTCGCGCCGGCACGCGCCGTCTTCAGCCCGACCACCGCGACGATGTCGCCCGCGACGGCACTGTCCACCCTGGTGTGCCGGTCCGCCTGGACCCGCAGGATGCGGCCGACACGCTCGATCCGGCCGCTGCCCACGTCCATCACCGCCTCCGAAGTCCGGATCGTGCCCGAATACACCCGCAGGTAGGTCAACCGCCCGGTGGCGGTCGACGTCACCTTGAACACCAGCGCCGCGAACGGTGCCGACGGATCGGCGGGCCGTTCGTGAGCCGTCCCTTCGTACTCACCCCTGACCGGCGGGACATCCGACGGCGAGGGCAGATACGCCACGACGGCTTCGAGCAGCGGCTCGACACCACGGTTGCGGTACGCCGAGCCGCACAGCACCACGACGCCGTCCCCGGTGCGGGTCAGCTCGCGCAGCGCCGAGACCAGCGTCTCCGTCGAAACCGCGGACGACTCGCAGAACTCGTCCAGCGCGGCCGGATGGAGTTCCGCCACGGTCTCTTCGAGCACACGGCGACGCCGGTTCGCTTCGTCCACAAGGGACTCCGGAACCGGACCTTCCTCGGCCCTCTCGCCGCCGTCGGCCCAGACGAGCGACCGCATCCGCAGCAGGTCGACGACGCCCGCGAAACCGTCTTCCGCCCCGATCGGCAGCTGGACCACCAGCGGACGCGGATGCAGCCGCTCCCGGATGGATTCCACGGCCGCGTCCAGGTCGGCACCCGCACGGTCGAGCTTGTTGACGAACGCGATCCGCGGTACGCCGTGCCGATCGGCCTGGCGCCACACCGATTCGCTCTGCGGTTCGACTCCGGCGACCCCGTCGAACACCGCGATGGCACCGTCGAGGACCCGGAGCGACCGTTCGACCTCGTCGGAGAAGTCGACGTGGCCGGGGGTGTCGATCAGGTTGACGAGATGGCCGTCCCACGAGCAGCTGACGGCGGCGGCGAAAATGGTGATGCCACGGTCTCGCTCCTGGGAATCGAAGTCGGTCACGGTCGTGCCGTCATGGACCTCACCGCGTTTGTAGGTGGTGCCGGTGACGTACAGGATCCGTTCGGTCAGCGTGGTCTTGCCCGCGTCGACATGGGCGAGGATGCCCAGATTGCGGACGGCGGACAGGGGGACGGTGCGCATGGCGCGGGCCTTTCGAAAAGTGATCTCCGGAGCTCGGACTGCGCGATTCGGGCGAACGCGGGCAGGCGCCCTCGCCGTCGCGGGGCGACGGGAAGAGGGCGCGAAAAGGTCAGGCGTTCGTCAACGGGCCGGTGCTAGCCGCGCGGCAGGCACCGGGTGCGCGGAGACACGAGGATCACCTCGTAGCGGGCCGAGGGGACGACGACGGCGTGGTGATGACGCACGGTCCTGTCCTTCCTCGCCGGGATGATTCGCGGCGAGTGTAACCACCGCGGACGCGGGCCGGAAACCGATTTCCGCGGATTCGGCGGAGACCGACCAGTTTCCGGCGACGGCGGTGTCCATCCTTATCGAGGGACACCACAGGAGAAAGGAACCGGGCATGGGGGCGGACGAGCTGCTGAGCTTGGCGAAGACCGGCGACGGTGAGGCGTTCCGAGACCTCGTCGCGCCGTATCGCCGTGAGCTGCAGGTGCACTGCTACCGCATCCTGGGCTCCGTGCAGGACGCCGAGGATCTGCTGCAGGAGACGTTGCTGGCCGCGTGGCGCGGGATCGACGCGTACGAGGAACGCGCGTCCGTGCGGACCTGGCTGTACCGGATCGCGACCAACCGCTGCCTCAACGCGCTGCGTGCGGGCGGCCGCCGCCCGCACGACCACGCGGCCTACCGACCGGAGGTCCCGTTGCCCGAGCCGTCGCGCCGCCGCCCGGAACCCAGCTGGCTGGAGCCCTACCCCGACGTCCTGCTCGACGGGATCGCCGATCAGATGCCCGGCCCGGAGGCACGCTACGAAGCCAGGGAGTCGATCTCGCTCGCGTTCCTGGCGGCGCTCCAGGAACTTCCGCCGAGGCAGCGGGCCGTGCTGGTGCTGCGGGACGTCCTCGGGTTCCGCGCCGCCGAGGCGGCGGGGATCCTCGGCACCACGGAGAACGCCGTGACCAGCGCGTTGAACCGGGCGCGTTCGGCGCTGGCCAAGGAGATGCCGGGCGGCGGACGCGAGACCGCTCCCCTGCCGGATTCGCCACGGGAACGCCAGATCGTCGACGAGTTCGCCCACGCCTTCGAGACCGGCGACGTCGAGGCCATCGTGTCGCTGCTGACCGACGACGCGTGGCTGACCATGCCCCCGCTTCCCCTGGAGTACCAGGGTCCGGACGCCGTCGGGCACTTCCTGGCGACCGTCGCCCTCTCCGACGGCCGCCGGTACTCGCTGATCCCGACCCGCGCGAACGGTCAACCCGCCTTCGGCTGCTACCTCCGTGACCCGAGGACGCCGATCGGGCACGCGCACGGCGTGCTCGTGCTGGAACTGGCCGGCGACCGGATCACCGCGGTGACGCGGTTCCTCGACAACTCACTGCTCGCCGCCTTCGGGCTTCCCCGCTCGCTGCGCGGCTGATCCCGCGCTCTTCCATGACCCCGTACCGATCGAGGAGAAACCGATGACCGACCTGAACGCACTCGCCGAAACACTCCGCGCCCTGCACAGCGGGGAAATGCTCGTCCTGCCGAACGTTTGGGACGCGGCGAGCGCCGAAGTCGTGGCGGAAGCGGATTTCCCCGCGATCGCCACCGCCAGTGCCGCCGTCTCGGCGATGCTCGGCTACCCCGACGGCGAAGGCGCGCCGTGGCAAGAGATGTTCGCGGCGGCGGGCCGGGTCGCCCACGCGGTGTCGTTGCCGGTCACCGTGGACGCGGAAGCGGGTTACGGCCTGCCGCCGCGGGAGTTCGTGGACCGGCTGCTGGAGACCGGCGCCGTCGGCTGCAACCTGGAGGACACCGATCACCGGACCGGCAAGCTGACCGACGCCGCCGAGCACGCCCAGCGGCTCGCGGACATCCGCTCGGCCGCGACCGAGGCGGGCGTCCCGATCGTCGTCAACGCCCGGGTCGACGCGTTCCTCGGTGACCGAGGGATCCCGGAGCCGGAAAGGCTTGCCGAGGCCATCCGGCGGGGCAGGCTTTACCGGGACGCCGGCGCCGACTGCGTGTACCCGATCGGGGTGCGACGCCGTGACGACATCGCCGCGCTGGTCACCGAACTCGCGTGTCCGGTGAACGGCAACGTCGGCGAGGAACTGGATCTGGCCGCGCTCCGGGAACTCGGCGTGGCACGAGTGTCGTACGGCCCGCGCTTCTACCGCGCGGCGCTGGCGGGTTTCCGGACGGCCATCGAGAAGCTGTAGCCCTGAGCGCACGGCCGGGGTGGTCGTGAGTGGCGATTCGGGTTCTATCGAGGGGTAAGGCAAAGGTGTCGCGGGTGGCGGGGACTCGCTCGCGGTCGTGGGGTACCCAGGTGTTGCGAAAGCCACTTTCACAACGTTGAACGTTGCCAAAGTGGCTTTCGCAACCTGCCACCTTCGCCTTACCCCTCAATAACCCGAATCGCCACTCACGACCCACTGCACCCGTCACTTGCAGAACGCGGTGTCCACAGTGGCCATGACCGCCTTGCTGCCCTTCCCCCCGTCGCCGAAGGTGCCCGGCAGCGCGGTCACCGCGAGCCCGACGGTGCGGCCGTCTTCCGTGGCTCCACCACGCGTTTCGAATCCGTGGATGTCCCCGCCGTGTCCCCAGTACACGCCACCGCAGCTGAGCGGATTGCTCATCAGGCCGAGGCCGTATTTCGTTCCCGGGAACAGGGGCGCGTCGACCGTCTTCCGCATTTCGGCCAGCTGCGCGGCGGGCAGCAGCCTGCCTTCGAGCAGTACCCGGAAGAACTCGCCGAGGTCGCGAGGCGTCGAGATCAGCTGTCCGGCGGCGCCGCCCCAGGACGGGTCCAGCTCGGTCGCGTCGATCACCTTGCCGGTGGCGGCGTTGCCGATGGCGTAACCCTGCGGATGCCGTCCCTGGATGGTCTGATCACCGACCTGCGGCCAGTAGGTGTGCTTCAAGCCCGCCTTGTTGATCACGCGGTCGGTGATCTGCTCCTGGATCGGGCGTCCGGTCACCTTCTCGATCAGCATGCCCGCCAGCAGATAGCCGGTGTTGCTGTACTCCCACTTGGTGCCGGGCGCGAACTTCGCCGGGTGACTCAAGGCCGCGGCGAGCAGTTCGTGGTTCGGGAAGTATCGGTGCTGCAGCTGCTCGAAGTTCTCCAGCCCGAGGTACTCGGTGTAGTTCGGCAGCCCGCTGGTGTGCTGCAGCAGGTGCCGGACGGTGATCTTGGTGGCGTCGATGCCTTCGCCGCGCACGATCCCAGGCAGGTACTTCTCGATCGGCGCGTCCAGTTCCACCTTGCCCTCGGCCACCAGCTGCAGGACCACGACCGCTGTGAACGTCTTGGTGTTACTGCCGGCCCGGACCATGCCGTCCCGGGGAACCGGAACCTGGCGATCGATCCGCGAGGACCCCGCGACCAGCGACGCCGTGCGCCTTCCTTCGGCCACGTAGGCGAGCGCGGCCGGGAACTTCTCCTGGCGCACCAACGAGTCGAGGCCCTTCTGCAGCTCAGACCCCTTGGCCGGGGCCGCGTCCGCCGCCGTGGTCCACACGGCGCCCATCAGCCCTGCCACCGTCAGGACGACGACACCCTTGCGTACTGTCATTCGCACTCCTTGCTCGAACGGATCGATGCCTCTGACTCTGGCCCGATCGGACGCGAAGATCAGGAGTGCAGGCTGCCGAATCACGGGTAGCGCTGGCGCTACCCATCGTCTCCCGCGAATATTTTCTGACCAGAATTCGTCCCACCATTGTCGGCGCGTGATGTAGCTGGCTAAGGTCAGTTCGGTAAGTGGACTAGACCACCCGAGGCCGGGAGGCGACGATGCCCCTCGACGAACAGCAGACCTGGGCAATGCTGCGAGAGCTGGACGAACCCGGCCACTGGGAGGTGCCGCACGACTTCGACGGACCGGCCGAACGGGCTCGATTCGAGCGACTGGCCGAACGGCTCGGCCACCGTTTCGGCTGCGCCTGCGAAGTCGACCGCCACGTCCAGGACGCCAGCCACCTCGGCAGGATCGCGATCCCGGCGAGCGCGACCTCCGCACGGGACCGGGTGACCGTCACGGTCAGCAATTTCGGCGGCCTCGTCGCGGTGACACTGGGAAATCCGGGCAGCTACGACGAAGACGAGGAACGGGAGTTCTTCCCGGCACCGGTCCGAAGACGGGTCGAAGACGAGCTGGAAGCGCTCGGCTACCTGCCCGTCTCCGAACACCCGCTGTGGACCAAGTACACCGGGATCAGCGGATTCGACGCCCTCTATCCCCCGGACCGGCCGCCGTCGTGGTGGGACCGGTTCTTCGATTACCTCTAGGCGTTGCTCGGCGCGAGCGCGTCGGCGAGTTCCGCCGCGTTCGGCACGCTGACGAGCACCTCGTCGAACGAGAGGCCGGCAACCCCGCGATCGATCTCGATCCGCAGCCCCGGCACACCCCTGCGGACCGACACCAGCTGACGAATCCCTGTGCCCAACCCCCAGTAACCCACTTTCAGCACGCCGCTGATCAGCGCCCCGACCCGTCCCCCGCGCGTCCGCCGCAGGGGTGCGTCGACGTGCTCGACGACCTTGATCGCCGCCCGCGGAACGACCACTTCGTCGCGCCATACGGCCAGCCGCTCCCAACCCGAGAACCTCACCCGTACTCCACCCTCGGTGATGTCCATCGTCGCCATCGTGACCGCCTTTCTCCATAGCCATCTGATGTAGTTGTTATAGCAAGTGTATAGCAGATATCCTTGCGAGGTGTTGCTGACTCTCGACCTCGACAGCGAGGTTCCGATCTACCAGCAGATCCGCGACCGGATCGTCGAAGCCGTCGCCGACGGCGTACTGGCCGAAGGCAGCGCCCTGCCCTCCACCCGGCACCTCGGCGCCGATCTCGGGATCAACTTCCACACCGTCAATAAGGCCTATGACCTGCTGCGGACGCAGGGCTTCATCCGCATCAACCGCAAGACCGGCGCGGTCGTCCGGCGGGACGCGTCCTCCGGGCCGGCGGACGACGGCTACGCGGACGAATGGCAGGAACGCCTGCGCACCTTGCTCGCCGAAGCCGTCGCTCTTGGCCTGGGCCCGCGCGAGGTGACCAGCCGGTGCGGGTCCGTGCTGGACTCCTTCGCCGTGAGCGCCCGGCGATGACCGGACCGCTCTGGCTGAACCTGGCCCTCGTCGCGTTCACCGCGGCCGCCTTCGCCTCGGCACCCGCGCTGGCGCGGCCGACCCTCCCCTTCGGCGTCCGGGTCCCGACCCGGCGCACCGGAGAGGCCGTCATCCTCCTCGCGCGGCGCCGCTACAACCGGGGAATCGCGGCGGGTGCGGTTGTCGCCTGCGCCGTCGTCCTCATCGACGGGCTCGCACCCGAGGTCGTCCTTGTCGGTCTCGTCGTGGCCTATTCGCTGCTCGGCGGCCTGGCCAGTCGTTCGATCGTCGCCGCGAAACGCGAGGAGGGCTGGTACGCCGGGACACGGCAGGCAGTCACCGCCGACACCTCGCTGCGCTCGGACCCGGTCCGTCCACAGTGGATTTTGCTGGCACCGGCGCTGCTGCTGCTCGTCGTCACGGCGGTCATCGGCCTGTTCGAGGGCGCGACGAACTTCTCGACGGTCCTCACGCAGATCCTGGTCGTGGTGCTGATCCCGCCCCTGACCATCGCGATCTCACGAGCCCGGCCCGAAATCGACGCCGTACAGCCGTCGGCATCGGCGTCGCGCTACCGGGAGTACCTGCACGGGGTGCTCAGCCTGCTGCTGCTCTCCGCGGGCTGCGTCAATGCGACGATGCTCGTCGTTTCGCTCCAACTCTGGGAGATCGTCGAGACGACGGTGCCGACGACGATCGTGGGCTACCTGCCGCTCGCCGCCGCCTTCATCGCCTGGGTCGTCTTCTCCGTCCGGGCGGGCGACGCCGGGCACCGGTTGTCACCCACCGGCGACGATCCGGAGACCCGGTACGAACAACGCGACGACGACCGCTACTGGCACGCCGCCGGAATGGTGTACCTGAACCGGAACGACCCCGCGCTTTTGGTGCACCGGCGGGTCGGCACCTACTGGACGCTCAACCTCGGGCATCCGATCGCCTGGATCGTCCTCGCCGCGGTCGCCTTGCTCGGAGTGCTCGCCGGGCTCGGCATCGTCACGCTGCCCGAGAAGGGCGCCTGATCACAGGGCGTTACCCTGAGGCAATGACGTCGCAGAAAACCCCTCAAACGATGAAGCCCGCGACAGCGGCGAAGAAGCTGGGTGTGTACCTGGAGGCCACCCCGGCGGAGTTCCAGGAGGGTGTCGTCTCCCGCGACGAGCTGAACGCGCTGCAGGCCGAACCGCCCGAGTGGCTGCGGGAGCTTCGCCGCAACGGGCCGCACCCGCGTCCGGTCATCGCGGCGAAGCTGGGCATCTCCATCAGTGGCCTGGCGCGCGGCGGGATCACCGAGGCCCTCACCACCGAGCAGATCGAGGAGATCAAGACCGCCGCCCCGGATTGGCTGACGCGGGAGCGCGAGACCCACGCCGAGGTCCGCAAGGAAGAGGCGCGGGTCAAGGCCGCCCGTAGCGAGAGCTAGCCCCGGCGGCGGCGCTTCCCGCCCTTGGGAGCCCCGCGTTGCCCAGGCTGCGGCTTCCGGCCGGCTGGCTGGGGGCGTTTGCTCTTCGACGGCGCCTTCTTCTCGGGCGTCTGCTTTTCCGGGGCCTGCTGCCGCCCCCGAGTGCTGTTGACGGTCCGGCCGCGCACGATCCCGATGAACTGTTCCATCAGGTCGGAGGTCTCTTCGTCCGGCCAGGACAACGCGACGCCGGATTCGGGCGTGCCGGAGATCGGGCGGTAGGTCAGGTCACGCCGATGGTGCAGCCGCGCGACGGACTGCGGGACGACCAGGAGCCCGACACCGGCGGCGACCAGCTCGATGGCGTCCGCCGTGGTGGCGGGGCGTTCCAGTGCGGGTTTCCCCGGCGGCCGCTCCCAGTCCAGTGGGTCGTCGAGCGGGTGCAGCACGACGTCGTCGGCGATGTCTTCGACGGAGACCTCGTCCGCGGCGGCGACCAGGTGGTCCTTGGGGACGATCACGACGGTCGTCTCGGTGTAGAGCTGGATCGCGTGCAGACCCTCGCGATCGATCGGGAGCCTCAGCAGGACGGCGTCCACCTCGCGCTCCCGGACCAGTCCGGCGGCCTCGGCCGCGGTCGTCTGGACGAGTTCGAGTGGCACGCCGGGCGACCGCTCGGTCCAGATCCGGACCCACTTCGAGGGCGTCACGCCGGGGACGTACGCGAGCTTGAAGGAGGCGGGTGTTTCCGGGCCGGTCATGGGGCAAGGTTACCGGGAGTGGTCATCGCGCTCGTGAGTGGCAAGGACGGTTCTAACCGTCCTTGCCACTCACGAGGTCTGTTACGGAGCCCAGGGCGCGGAGATCGCCCAGCTCACGTCCTGGTCGTACGAGACCGGGTTGTCGAACGGGTGGCCACCGCCGCTGGCCGCGACGTAGACGTACTCGGCGTAGTGCCGCATGTTCGTGCCGAGTTCGTTGACCGACGCCAGCCGGACACCACCGCTCCCGGGCTGGGCGCAGAACGTCGCGTCCTTCCCGAACAGGTCGGTGTTGTCGTTTCCGGCCAGCCGCACCCGGAAGTCCGCGTGCCGCAGGAACTGGCCCGGATAGTTGCGCGCCTCCAGCGAGTAGCACGACGGATCGGCGAGCCCGCGCCGCACGACGAATGTCGCGTCCGCCTTCAGCAGTGCCGGACTCGACGCGTTCACCACGTCCGTCCGGGCGAGACCGTCACGGTGCCGCAGGAAGCGGTCGGTGTAGCCGGGTGTGGTCACCTTGAACGATCGCGCCTGGTCCAGCGGCAGATCCGCGCCGCTGCGCCAGAGCGGGACCGAAGCCGCCCACGTCGTGTCCGCCGCGAAGCTCGACGGCGTGTCCCAAGGGTTCGCCCCGCCGCTGCGCGCGAGATAGACGGTCGCGGCGTAGTGCCGGAGGTACGCGCCACGCTGATTGAACGACTCCAGTGCCGTGCCGCCTGCGCCTTCCCGCGCGCAGAAGGTCGCGTCCCCGGCGAACAGGGCCGAGCCGTCGTTCGCGTCCTTGCGGATCCGCGAAGCCGAATGCCGCAGGAAGTGCCCGGGGTAGTTCCGCGACTCGAACGACAGGCACGACGCGTCGGCCAGCCCCGGCCGGGCCCAGAACGTCGCGTCCTTCTTGGCCAGGTCCGCGCTGCCCTCGCCCAGCACATCGGTCCGGACGAAGTCGTCCTGGTGCCGCAGATAGCGATCCGTGTACCCGGCCGAGGTGACCCGCAACGACACGAGTTCGCCCCGGCCCACCTCCGTGCCCTTGGCGATGGCGAGCACCTTCTGGTTGATCTCGCGCACCCGCGCCTCGGTCATCTTCAGCACGCGGCGGTCGTAGGTGTAGAAGCCGTTGACCTCGTTCTCGACATCGTACGGTTCGGTGTAGACCGACGCGGAAAGCCCGCGGCCGTGTACGAACCGCCCGACCTGCTTGGTGATCTCCACGTACCGGTTCGTCAGCGACGTCTCGTCCGGGTACAGCGCGCCGTACGCGAAACCCTTGCCCGGCTCCCATTCGTGGCCGGCCACCTGTCTGCCGAGGCCGCCGTACTCCCCCAGCACCGCTATCCGCCGCGCGTCCGGCTGTCTCGTCCCGGTCGACATCTGGTACGCGTGGTCGTCGATCACGTCACCGTTGCCAGGATCCGGATCGGACACGCAGCAGTTCGAGCCGGAGTTGTGGTTGATCAGCCGGGTGTCGTCGATCGAGCGGACCAGGTCCACGATGCGCCCGGCGTCGTATTCTCCCCAGCCTTCGTTGAACGGCACCCACTGCACGATCGAGGTGATGCTCTTGTGCTGCTCGATCATGCGCCGTAGTTCGGACTCGAAGTTCGTGTGCCCGTTCGGGACTTCGTCGATCGAGTCGAGCGATGGCATGTCCTGCCAGACCATCAGCCCGAGCCGGTCCGCGTGGTAGAACCACCGCGCGGGTTCGACCTTGATGTGCTTGCGGACCATGTTGAAGCCCAGCGCCTTCTGGCGTTCGAGGTCGAACCGCAGCGCCTCGTCGGTCGGCGCGGTGTAGATGCCGTCCGGCCAGTATCCCTGGTCCAGCGTGCCGAGCTGGAAGACGAACTTGCCGTTGAGCAGGGGCCGCATCACGCCGCCGACCATCGCCTTGCCCAGCGAGCGCATCCCGAAGTACCCGGTGACGGCGTCGCCTCCCGGCAGCCGCACGCGCAGGTCGTAGAGGAACGGGTCGTCCGGTGACCACAACCGCGCGTTCGGCACGGGGACCCGGATGTGCGAGCCCACCGCCCCGCTCGCGGTACCGACCACTTGACCGCCCGAAAGGACTTCGGCGGTCGCCTGCTGCCCGGGAGTGCCCTGGACGACGAGGTCGAGCGCGCCACCGGGCACGTCGGGAGTGGTGTCGAGCCGGGTGACGTGCTCGGCCCGGACCGGTTCCAGCCAGACGGTCTGCCAGATGCCGGACGCCGCCGTGTAGAAGATGCCGCCGGGGGTCTTGCGCTGCTTCCCGATCGGGTACCGGCTACCGTCCACAGGGGACGCGACGCCGACGACGATCTCGTTCTCCCCCGCCCTGAGCGCCGGGGTGATGTCGAACGAGAACGCGTCGAAACCGCCGGTGTGGCTTCCGATCGAAGTCCCGTTGACCCAGACCCTGGTCTCCCAGGTGACCGCGCCGAAGTTGAGCTTCACCCGTCGGCCGTCCCAAGTGGACGGAACGGTGAATGTCCGGCGGTAGAACATGTTGTCCTCATGCCGTTTGATCCCCGAAAGCATCGACTCGATCGGGTAGGGCACCAGGACGTTCTCGCTCAGCGGCCTGCCGATCGGCGGCGAGTTCAGATTCGGCGCGCCGGTGAAACCCCAGGTCCCGTTGAGGTTGAGCCATTCGGAGCGCACCAGTTGCGGACGCGGGTACTCGGGCAGCGCGTTCGACGGCGAGACCTGATCCGTCCACGGGGTGGGAAGTGGGACGGGGGCGGCTTGGGCGACGGGCACGAGTGTCGTCGCGGCGGCCAGCAGACCGGCCACGACGCTGAGGACGCGCGCGGTTCTTCGGTGCATGCGATCTCCCTATCTCCGGGCGGTCGTGCGGGCCAGCGACCGCTGCAGAACAACGACCACCAGCAGGAACGCGCCGCTGACCACCGATTGGTAGTTGCTGTCGAGAGTTCCTATCTGGTTGATTACGTTCTGGATGACCGTTCGGATGCCTACGCCGATGACAGTTCCGAGAATCGTGCCCATTCCGCCGGTCAGCAGGGTGCCCCCGATGACGACGACGGAGATGGCGTCCAGTTCGAGGCCGACCCCGATCACCGTGACACCGGACTGCAGGTACGCCGCGGTGAGCGCGCCCGCGAGCCCGGACAGGACGCCGCTCATCACGTAGACGGTGACCTTGGTGCGCGCCACCGGCAGTCCCATCAGCTTCGCGGACTGCTCCGAGCCGCCGGTGGCGAACACCGACTGCCCGAACCGGGTCCGCCGCAGCACGAGCCCGCCGATCAGGCACAGCGCCGCCGCGATGAACACCGGGTAGCCGAAGCCGAACATCGTGCCGCGGCCCAGTTCGACGAACGCCTCGCCCTCCGGGATCTTGTACGTCGTCGCGCCCTCGCTGGTGATCGCGAGCAGCAGCCCGCGGGCGAACAGCAGTGACGCCAATGTGACGATGAACGGCGCCATCCCGGTCTTCGCGACGAGCAGCCCGTTGATCAACCCGATCAGCCCGCACACCGCCAGCGGCAGCAGCAGCGCCACGAGGAAACCCCATTGCGACCCGTAGGCGGCGAGGACCCCGCCGAGCGCGTAGACCGAGCCCACCGACAGGTCGATCCCGCCGGTGATGATCACGAACGTCATGCCGAGCGCGATGATCGCGAGGAACGAGCTCTGCAACGCGATGTCACGCAGGTTGTCCAAGCTGCCGAAGCGCGGGAACAGCAGCCACGCGACGGCGACCATGAGCACCAGCGCGATCGCCGCGCCTTGTTTCTGCAGCACTCCGGTCATCAGCTCGCGCCGGGTGGAGTCCTGAGCGGCCATCGTGGGCGCCGCGGTCATCGGCTGCTCCGTTCCCGTGCGACGTACACCGCGCCGACGATGATCGCGGCCTGGATCATCTGCGCGGTCGAATCCGGCAGGTTGTGCTTGATGAGCGTGGCGCGGACGAGCTGCATGAGCAGCACCCCCATCACCGTGCCGAGGATGCGGACACGGCCGCCGGTCAGCGGGGTACCGCCGACCACGACCGCGGTGATCGCGGACAGTTCCATCAGCAGGCCGGCGTCCGCGGGGTCGCCCGCGCCGAGCCGGGCGGTGGAGAGCACCCCGGCCAGCGCCGCGAGCAGCCCGCAGATCGCGTAGACGCCGATGAGGACCCGAGTGACCGGCAGCCCGGCAAGCACGCTGGCCCGGCGGTTGCCGCCGATCGCGACCAGCCGCCTGCCGAACGCCGTTTTCCCGACCAGCGCCGCCATCAGCACCGCCAGGACCGCCGCGATGAGCACACTCACCGGGATCCCGAGCACCTCGCCGTTGCCGAGCGCGAGGAACGTCTCGTCGTGCAGCTGGATGAGCTGGCCGTCGGCGAGCACGAGCGCGAGACCGCGCCCGCCGACCAGTAAGGCGAGTGTCGCCACGATCGGCTGGATCCCGACTCTGGCCACCAGAACGCCGTTGAACGCCCCGGCCGCCAACCCCGCCGCCAGCGCGATGGCGACGGCGGGCAACGTCCCGTACCCGAGGTACAGCGGGACGAGCGCGGCCGACAGCGCCATCACCGCGCCCACCGACAGGTCGACGCCCTCGGTGCCGATCACCAGCGCCATCCCGAGCGCGACCACCAGCACTGGCGCGGCCTGGATGAGCTGCGTGCGGAAGTTGCCGACGGTCAGGAAGTTCGCCGTGAACGCGATGTTGAACAACACCAGCGCGACGACGGCGACGTACACGCCGTACTCCTGCAACCACCGCGCCACCCGGGTCCGGTCCACCGTTTTCGCCGTATCCGTCATGGTGCTTCCCGGATCCTCTGTTCTCTGCTGGGTGCTGGTCATTCCGTGTCCCCGCCCGAAGCGATCGCGGCGAGCACGTGGTCCTGGGTCAGCCGGTCCCCCGCCAGTTCCCCGACCACCGCACCGTCCTTCAGCACGATCAGCCGGTCGGCGCCGTCGAGGAGCTCCTCCATCTCCGACGAGATCAGCAAGACGGCGAGCCCGTCCTTCGCGAGTTCGTCGATCAGCGCCTGCACCTCGGCCTTCGCGCCGACGTCGATGCCCCGGGTCGGCTCGTCGAGCAGCAGCACTTTCGGTTCGGTGCACAGCCAGCGAGCCAGCAGCACCTTCTGCTGATTGCCGCCGGAGAGTTCGGCGACCTTCTGCTCGGGGCTGGACACCTTGATCCGCAGGCGTTTCACGAACGTGTCGACGATCCTGTCCTGCCGGGCACGGCTGACCATGCCGAAGCGGGACAGCTTCGGCAACGCGGCGAGCACGATGTTCTCCCGCACCGAAAGATGCGGGATGATCCCCTCGGTCTTGCGGTCCTCGGCGAGCATGCTGACACCCGCGCGCATCGCGGCGGCCACACTCCCCAGCGGGACCTGCTTTCCCCCGACGAGGACGGTGCCACCGGACAACGGCAGGTCACCGACGATCGCCCGCGCGGTCTCGGTCCTTCCGGAGCCGAGCAGCCCGGCGAGGCCGACGATCTCGCCGGGTTTGATCTCCACCGAGACCCCGCCGAGCCGGTTGCCGCTGGTGAGGTTCTCCGCGCGCAGCACCGGTTCCCGGCCCGCCTCGTGGTCGCCTTCGAAGGCCGTCGCACCGTGCGAGCGGATGTCGCCGACACTGCGGCCGAGCATCATCGACACCAGTTCCAGTCGCGGCAGCTCCGCGAGCGGTCCGGTGTGGACCCGCTTGCCGTCCCGCAGCACCGTGACGCGGTCGCAGATCCGGTAGAGCTCGTCCATCCGGTGACTGACGTACACGATCGCGATCCCGCGTTCGTGCAGCCTGCCGATGACCTCGAACAGCGTCTCGACCTCGCGCGGCTCCAGCGAAGATGTCGGCTCGTCCATGATCACGACGTCGGCGTCGACCGACACCGCACGGGCCAGCGCGACCATCTGCTGGGCACCGACGCCGAGTGTCCCGAGTGGACGGCGGACGTCCGCGTCGATGCCGTAGTCCTTCAGCAGTGCCGCCGCGTCCGCGTTCATCCGCGCCCAGTCCACCAGCCCGAACCGCTTCCTCGGCTCGCGGCCGAGATACACGTTGCTCGCCACGCTCATCAGCGGGATGAGGTTGACCTCCTGGTAGATCGTGGAGATCGCGCCCCGCGCGTGGATCGTGCCGGAGTCCGGCCGGTGCACGCCGGTGAGCACCTTGATCAGCGTGGATTTGCCGGCGCCGTTCTCGCCCACCAGCGCGTGCACCTCGCCCGGCCGCAGCGCGAACGACACGTCGTCGAGCGCGCGCACCCCGGCGAACGTCTTCGTCACGCCTTCGACCTCGAGAACCGGTTCCATCGTCAGTACGCGTTCCCGAGCTTCTGCGCGGCGTTCGCCGAGTCGTACTGGTCGTCGGAGATCACCACGGTCGGCGGGATCTCCTTGCCCGCGGCGAAGTCCTGCAGCGTCGAGAAAGCGAGCGGGCCGAAGCGCGGGTTGGACTCGATCACCGCGTTGTAGCTGCCGTCGGCGATGAGCTGGACGGCGTTGCGGGTGCCGTCGATCGAGACGATCTTGACGTCCTTGCCCGGCGTCTTGCCCGCGGCCTTGAGCGCGGTGACCGCGCCGATGCCCATCTCGTCGTTCTCGGCGTAGACGGCGGTGATCTCGGGGTTGCTCTGGATGAGCTGCTCCATGACCGCCTGGCCCTTGGAGCGGTCGAACTCGCCGGTCTGCTCGGCGACGATCTGGATGCCCGTGGTCGAGGCGATCTCGTCCTTGAAACCCTTGGTGCGGTCGGTGGTCACGTTGTTCCCGGACGCGCCGAGCAGGATCGCGACCTTGCCGGTGCCGCCGGTCGCCTTCACCATCTCCTGCGCCGCGCGCTTGCCCTGTTCGACGAAGTTGGAGCCGATGAAGGTCAGGTAGTCGGAGCACGGCTGCGAGGTCACCTTGCGGTCGATCGTGATGACCGGGACCTTCTTGGCCTTCGCCGCGTCGAGGGCGGGCTGTAGGCCGTCGGAGTTCAGCGGGGCGACGATGAGCAGCTGCGCGCCCCGGTCCAGCAACGACTTGATGTCGCTGACCTGTTTGTTGAGATCGCTCTGCGCGTTGGTGACCAGGAGTTTGTCCGCCGGGACACCGAGTTTCGTCGCTTCGTCCTTGATGGACTGCGTCTCGGCGATGCGGAACGGGTTCGCCTCCTTCTCCGACTGGGAGAAGCCGATGACCGCGTTCTTCACGTCCACCTGCGGATAGCCGATCTTCTCGCGGGCGCATCCCGGCCCCGCGGCCTGGTTCGGCGCCGCCGAAGCGGCCGGTCCCGCCCCCGACGGGGCGGATTGCTGGATCTCGCGGCTGGTGCAGGCCGTCAGCGCGAGCGCGAGGCCGGTCACCAGGAGCAGGGTGCGGCGGATGGGCAGGGACATCGATCGCTCCTCGGGGAAGTCGAGCACAAGGGTCTGCGGTGACCCATGTCACTCATTAGGACGATGCCAGATTTACATCGTTGGTACAACGTTGTAAATCCGCCGTTCGCGCGGCTAGGCTGTGCCGGATCTGTGCCGGAGCACTTCAGAGGGGAGCGAGAGTGGCCACGCTCAAGGACGTCGCCAAGCTGGCGGGCGTCTCGGTCAAGACCGTGTCGAACGTGGTCAACGGCTACGACTTCGTAAAGCCGGAGAACCGCAAACGGGTCGAGGAGGCACTGGCGTCGACCGGCTACCGGCCCAACCTCGGTGCCCGCAACCTCCGTCGCGGCCGCACCGGATTCCTCGGGCTGATGCTGCCCGAGTTGAGCATCCCGTACTTCGGCGAACTGGCGGGGCTGGTGCTGCAGGCGGCGCAGGAACACGAGTGGAACGTCCTCATCGAACAGACCCTCGGCACCAGGGACCGGGAGCGCAACGCCCTCTCCGCGCTGGGACCGCATCTGATCGACGGCGCGATCATCAGCCCGGAAGCGTTGCACACCAACGACTTCGAAGACCTGGCGCCCGGCGTCCCGCTGGTGATGCTCGGCGAGCATGTCGTCGACGTCCCGATAGACCACGTCGGCATCGACAACGTCCAGGCCGCCCGGATCGCCGTGCGGCACCTGATCTCGCTCGGCCGCCGCCGGATCGCCGCGATCGGCGCGCATCCGCAGCGTCACACGGCCGCGCAACGACTGGAGGGCTACCACTCCGCGCTCGAAGAAGCCGGGCTCGCGCCGATTCCGGAACTGGTCCTGCCCGCTCTGCGCTACCACCGTGCCAACGGCGCCGAGGCGATGGCCCATCTCCTCGCCCTGCCCGAACCGCCCGACGCCGTCTTCTGCTTCAACGACCTTCTCGCCATCGGCGCCCTTCGCGCCGCGGCCGAACGCGGCGTCCAGGTGCCGTCGGACATGGCGATCGTCGGCTTCGACAACAACGAGGAAAGCGCGTACAGCCTGCCCTCGCTCACGACGATCGCGCCGGACAAAGCGGCGATCGCGCGGGCGGCGGTCGATCTGCTGCGGCGGCGTATCGCGGGCGGGACCGACCTCGAACCGGAAGACGTCCAGACGCCGTTCTCGCTGGAGATCCGGAACAGCACGATCACCTGACCCCGCAAGTAGGTGACCAATTGCGGGGGCGTCGCACGCGAGTTCGCCTATCTCGCCCCCGTACGTGGCATTGTGTGTCCGTGAACCGGGCCCTGGCCGTGCTGACTCTCGTCGCATACGTGACGTTGCCCCTCGGCTCGGCCAAGTACGAGACGCTCGTGCTCCCGACGCTCGTCGCCGGGCTGGTCTACACGGCGATCGCGGTCATCGGCTTTCCCTGGGTCCAGAAGCACGGACGTGCGTGGGCGATCGCGTATGTCTGCGTTCAGTTACCGCTCGGCTTCACCCTGTTCTCGCTTTCGGGTGCCGCTGTCGGGTCCGTCCTGCTTCTCGTGGTCCTTGTCAGCCACACCGTGTTGCTGCTGCCGCTGCCCGTGGCCTTCGGGGTCGCGGTGCTGATCCCGCTGATCCATCTGCCGATGGCGCCGATGGACGGGCTCCGTGAAGGGCTCGGGACGCTGGCGGTCATGATCTTCGCGGCCGTGGTCACCGAACTCGTCGTCCGGGAGAAGCGGGCGCGAGAGGAGCTGGCCGAGGCGCACGAACGTCTTCGTGACCACGCCGCGCAGGCCGAGCAGCTCGCCACGATCCAGGAACGCAACCGGCTCGCGCGCGACATCCACGACGGGCTCGGCCATCACCTCACGGTCGTGCAGATGATGCTGCAGGCCGCCCGGGCGGTGATCGGCACCGGCGACACCGAACGGGTCGACGGGATGCTCGCCAAGGCACAGGACCAGTCGCGGGAGGCGTTGGCGGAGGTCCGCCGGTCGGTCTCCGCGCTGCGGGAACCGCGCTCCGAGCCGCTCGCGGAAGTGTTGCGGGCCTTGACGGACGAGGCTTCCGCGGCCGGCGTGCCGACCGGGTTCGAAGTCAAGGGCACGGCGCGGGAAACCCGTGCCGAGGTGGAGGAATCGCTGTTCCGGGCGGCCCAGGAGGGATTGACCAACGTGCACAAGCACGCGCGCGCCAAGGCCGCGAACGTGGTGCTCGACTACACCGAGGCCGATCGAGTCCGGCTCGAGGTCCGCGACGACGGTCTCGGATTCGCCGGGGATTCCCCGCCGGACAAGGGATTTGGGCTCATGGGACTCCGCGAGCGGGTCGCCGGGCTCGGCGGCCGGGTCTCGGTCGACTCCGCGGAAGGCCATGGCCTGACGCTCACCGTGGAGGTGCCGGGATGAGCGTCCGCGTACTGATCGTCGACGACCAGGCGTTGTTCCGCGAGGCGTTGGCGACCCTGCTGGAAGTCCAGCCGGGAATCGAGGTCGTCGGCGAGGCGGCCGACGGCGAGCAGGCTGTCCGGCTGTGCGCCGAACTCCACCCCGACGTCGCGCTGATGGATCTGCGGATGCCGGTCCTGGACGGGATCGCGGCCACCGCCCGGCTTCGGGCCGAGCAGCCCGGCGTCCGTGTTCTGGCGCTGACCACCTTCGATGACGACGAGGACGTGTTCGCCGCGCTCCGAGCAGGCGCCGTCGGCTATCTGCTCAAGGACGTCTCGTCGACGCGGCTGGTCGAAGCACTGGTCGCGGCCGAACGGGGCGAGTCGGTGCTGCAGCCGTCGGTCGCGGCGAAACTCGTCGCCAGGGTCGCGCGGCTGCCCGCCGAAACACCGCGGGCTCAGCCGTTGGCGACCCCGCTTTCCGAACGGGAGCTGGAGGTGGTCCGGCTCCTCGCCGACGGCCGCAGCAACCGGGAGATCGCCAAGACGCTGTTCCTCGCCGAGGGAACGGTGAAGAACCTCGTGACGAGTGTCCTGTCCAAGCTCCAGGTGCGGGACCGGACCCAGGCCGCCCTGCGCGCGAGGGAACTCGGCCTGTTCTGAGCGCGGGTCACATGACCTCGCGCATGACTTCCGGCACCTGCCCTCGTGCCCCGCCCCGGCCGAACATTGCTCCCGTCGCACCGATCGAGGGAGCCGGAAATGAACCACACGACAGAACCCAAGACCCGCAAGCAGACCATCCTGCACTTCACCCGCCACGCGGTGGAGATGCTTCTCGCGATGGTGGCCGGGATGATCGTCCTCGAACCGGTCTGGTCGTTCCTGTGGCCCGGCCTCGCCGGGAACGTGACCGCGAGCGCGCTGGTGATGGCGACGAACATGTCGCTCGGCATGGCGCTCTGGATGCGGATCCGGCGCCACCGCTGGGCCTCGATCGCGGAGATGTCGGCCGCGATGTATGTGCCGTACCTGCTGTTCATGCCGTTCTACTGGACCGGCCTGGTGTCCGGGTCGACGATGATGACGGCCGGGCACGTGCTGATGGTGCCCGCGATGCTCGCCGCCATGGTCCGCCGTCGCGCCGAGTACGGAGCCTGACCATGCGCACCGTCGTCCGTGTCACGCTGACCGTGCTGGCGTTCACCGTCGCCGCGCTGGCCCTGCCGCTCACCCTCGGCGCCGTCACACTCGGCGCCAGCTTCGAAAACCGCTACGCACAGAGAACCGACGGGATCTCGCCGCAGCCGGTACGCCGGGCACACGATCCCGCCAAACCCACCGCGGTGGTCGTCGTCGGGAACGAAGGCGCGGTCGTCTCCGACACGCTCGTCCCGTACGAGATCTTGGCCGCGACCGGCGCGTTCAACGTCTACACCGTCGCGCCGGTGGCCAGGCCGGTCACCCTGACCGGCGGCCTCGACCTGATCCCCGACCTGGGTTTCGCCGAGCTCGACAAGCTGCTCCCTGCCGCCCCGGACGTCGTGGTGGTGCCCGCGTTGCCGGACCTCGGCGAGCCGACCACGCGACCGGTGACCGACTGGCTGAAGCGGCAGTCGTCGCGGGGCGCGCTGCTCATGAGCGTCTGCAACGGTTCGGGCGTCCTCGCCTCGGCCGGGCTCCTCGACGGGCGGAAGGCTACCGCGCATTGGCTCCGCATCGGCGGCTTCGACGACGAATTCCCCGCCGTGGGCTGGATTCGCGGCACCCGCTACGTCGACGACGGGAACATCGTGACCACGGCCGGGATCCTCTCCGGGATCGACGGGGCGCTGCGGATCGCCGAGCGGTTCGCCGGCACCGAAACCGCGCGGAAGACGGCCCGAGCCGTCGGCTGGCCCCACTACTCCCCCGGCTCCAGCCCGCCGATGGCACAGAACACCTTCGAAGCGGCGGACACCGTCGTCGGGTTCAACACCGCCTTCCGCTGGGACAAGCCGACGCTGGGTGTCCTGCTGACCAGTGGGATCCGGGAACTGGAGCTCGCCGCCGTGTTCGACACCTACGGCCAGTCCCTGGCGGTCGAGACGACGGCGGTCGGTCTCGGCGGGGCGCCGATCCGGTCCCGGCACGGACTGACCTTCGCCCCGCGCGGCACGCCGATGGCGGGCGACTTCGACCGGCTGATCGTGCCCGGCGCCGACGCGGCGGCGACGCACGCGGCCGATCGGTACGCCGGGCTCTCACCGGTGTACCTGCACGCCGGGCCCGGGTTCCCGTTCGACGCCGTGCTCGAAGACCTGGCGCGCACCACGGACACCGCGACCACGCGGTGGACGGCCAGGACGTTGGAGTACCGGACCGAGCACCTCGCGCTCGGTGGCCCGGCATGGCCTTGGACGGTCGCGTTCCGGCCGATCGGGCTGGCCGTCCTCGGGCTGCTCGCCGCCTTCGGGATCCGCGCCCTCTATCGCCGCGGACCGGGGCCGGTCTCCCGGACGACGCGGTAGCGTGGATTCGCGGTCACCAGTGACTCGACCTCGCCGGGTAGGCCGTCGAGTGCCGCTTGGATGGCCGCGAGTCTGCCCGCGGTGTCCGAGGTCTCCTCGAAATGCCGGTAGTCCGCCTCGCTCGCCCAGCTGACGACGTTGACGACCCGGGTCCCGTCCACGCTCGCGTGGAACCGCGCCGAGACGTAGCCCGGGTAGAACCGGACCCAGCGGTCCTGGATCCCGGCGAAGGCCTCCACCAGCGCCGCCTGGGTCTCCGGTCCGTCCACGGCGTACTCGATGATCGAGTAGAAACCCTTGTCCTCGTTCATGTTCACTCCTCGAAACTGTCGGTGAAACCCAGGATTCACCCTCGACCTCGGTGGAGATCAAGAGTGACCTGCCCGACACGACGGACATATTGCTCCGGCCGGACCTGGTGGAAAGCGGACGGCTCGGCAAGGATCGCCCGATGCGCGACAGCAAGACGTTCGGCCTGCTCGCCCGAGGCGGGCTCGTCTGCTACGCGATCGTGCACCTGCTCGTCGCGTGGCTCGCGGCACAGGTCGCGCTCGGCGACAAGGCGAAGGCGGACAAGGCGGGCGCCCTGCAGATGGTGGTCGCCGAGGGCGGCGCGTGGCTGCTCTGGCTGATCGCGGCCGGGCTGGCCGTGCTGGCGTTGTGGCAGCTCAGCGAGGCGATCACGGGCCATCGGCAGGTGAAGACGCGGCGGCGGACGGTGCGCCGGATCGTCAGCGGGATCGAAGTCGTGCTGTACGGGCTCGTGTCCTACAGCGCGGTGAAGATCGCCATCGCGGGCGCCGACGACGGGCAAGGGTCTTTCGTCGCCGGGATCCTCGCGAAGTCGTACGGACAGGTTCTGGTCACCGCCGCCGGGGTCACCGTGGTCGCGGTGGCGGTTTTCCTCGCCCAGCGCGGATTCCGGAAGACCTTTGTACGGGAGCTCGACTTCGGCGGCGCCTCCGGGCGCGCCCGGACCACGACGATCCGGCTCGGGCAGATCGGCTGGATCGCGCTCTCCGCCGCGTACGGCACGATCGGCGTGCTGACGGTCGTCGCCGCGGTCACCTTCGACCCGGCCAAGGCCAGCGGCCTCGACGCCGCGCTGAAGACCCTCTCCGCCCAGCCGTACGGCGGTCCGATGCTCCTCGTGCTCGCGGCCGGGATCGCCGCGTTCGGCGCCTTCGCGCTGCTGGACGCTCGTTTCCGCAAGATCTGATCTGCCCGGCGAACCGACCTGTGGCACCGTGACAGACGTCTGGAGGTCGTGATGACAGGTGTGGTCGAGCGGATCCGCGAGCGCGGCGAGGACGATCGGCAGGTGCGGATCGTCGAAGTGCTGGTGGAGGCCTTCGAAGACCTCATGCGCGCGGACGCCGACGCGTTCCGCCGCAAGTTCCGCAAGATGGCCGCCGCTCCGTTCGCCTTCTACCGGGGTTCGGCGTGCCTGTTCTACGCGGACATGGCGCACGAGAACGATCCGTGGGCGAACGAGAAGACCAGCCGGGTGTGGATCCAGGGCGACCTGCACGCCGAGAACTTCGGCAGCTACATGGATTCGTCCGGGACGCTGGTGTTCGACGTCAACGATTTCGACGAGGCGTACCTCGGATGCTTCACCTGGGACCTCAAACGGCTGGCCGCCAGTGTCGCGCTGCTGGCGTGGAGCAAGGCGATCTCCGACGACGACATCGAGATGCTGATCGGCACCTATCTGCGCGCCTACGTCAAGCAGGTCCGGGAGTACGCCGAGCGTCCCGGCGACGAACTCGTCCGGCTCGAGCTGGACAGCACCGAAGGCGTCCTTCACGACATCCTGCTCCGGGCGCGCCTCAAGACGCGGATCGACCTGCTCGACGAGCTGACCATGGTGGAGGACTTCGACCGCAGGTTCCGGCACGGGCCGGGGGTCCGGGTGCTGGAGAAGGCCGAACGCGAGATCGCGACCAAGGCCTTCGAGTCCTACTTGGACACGATCCCGGAGAACAAGCGGTTCGGCAGCATCACCTACCGGGTCAAGGACATCGTCGGCCGGACCGGTTTCGGCATCGGCTCGGCCGGGCTGCCCGCGTACAACATCCTCGTCGAGGGCCGGACACAGGCACTCGAGAACGACGTCGTCCTGTCGATGAAACAAGGGAACGTGGCGGCGCCGAGCCGGATCGTGGCCGAGGAGAGCATCCGCGACTACTTCACCAACGAGGGTCACCGCACTGCCGTGTCCCAGCGCGCGTTGCAGGCGCACGCCGATCCTTGGCTCGGGTACACGGAGATCGACGGGACCGGATTCGTCGTCTCGGAGTTGTCGCCCTACGTCAATGACCTCGACTGGTCGGATCTGACCGAACCGTCGGAGATGGGGCCGGTGCTCGACTATCTCGGCAGGGCCACCGCGAAGATGCACTGTGTCTCCGATTCGGACTCCGAGCAGACGCTGGTCGGCTTCCAGAGCGAAGAGGCCATCGCCGGGGTCATCGGCGACCGCGAGGACGAGTTCGTCCGCGCGCTGACCGAATTCGGGATGGCCTACGCCGAGCAGTCGCGAGAGGACCACCGGTTGTTCGTGAACGCCTTCCGCGGCGGGAAGATCCCCGCCGTCCGGCCCGCCGCGGAGGGCTGACCGGACGGCGAGGACCCGTTATTCGCGAAGGCCGATCGCCTCGATCGGCTTCGACCGCAGCGTCACGCGGGTGGCGAGGCCGAGCGAGACCAGGCCGAGCAGGATCGCCCCGGCGACGACCCCGCCGAAGACGGTCGCCGTCCCGGACGGCAGCGGTGTCCCGCGCAGGCCGAGGTTCAACAGCACCAAGGGAACCCCCGCCACCACGGTCCCCAGAAGTGTCGCGACCCCCACCGTCGCCAGTGCCTCGAACCGCATCATCCGGATGACCTGTCGCTTCGTGGTGCCGATGAGGCGCAGGAGCGCGAACTCCCGCGAGCGCTGCGCCGTGCTCATCACCAGCGTGTTGGCCACCGAGATCACGACGTAGCCGAGGATCACGCCGACCGCGACCAGGTTCACGTAGAACTGGGCCTGCTGCTGCCCGACGGCGGGCGCGGCCACCGCCGATCCCGGCGTCACGGCCAGACCCGGATAGCGGCTCGCGAGGTCGTTCAGGGCGGCCGTCACGGTCGCGGAATCCGCGTCGGGCTGCTCCCGCACCAGCACCGAATCGTCCATCCGGTCGCCGGTGTGCGCCCTGGCCAGCTCCGCGGGCAGCACATAGCGGCCGAAAGCCTGGTCGCGGGTGTAGGTGGCGACCAGCCGCAGCTTCGCCGGAGCACCGTCACCGAAGTAGAACTCGACCTCGTCGCCGATCTTCTTCTCGTACCAGTCGGCTTCCGATTCGCTCATCGCCACGGTGTTCCCGGTCAGGTCGGTGATCTTGCCCGACACGACGCCCAGTTCGAGGTTCCCGCGGACCTGCGCGCCGTCCAGTCCTTGCGCCGCGTACCGCTCGACCCGGACGCTGTCCTGCTCCTGCACCGTGTTGATCACCTCGGTGCGGACGACCGGGGTCGCGGCGGCGACGCCGGGGATCCGCCGTGCCGCCTCGGCGACCTCCGGCGAGAGCCCGCCCGTGCCACTGGCGAGCACGTGGTCCGCGGCGGTCGACTCGACGGTCTCCTCCTGCCGCGCGGCGGCCGCGGAGGTCTGGCTGTAGAACATCGTCAGCGCGAACGAGACCGCCAGCATCACCGGCGTCACCGCGGCGGCGAGGCGGCGCGAGTTGGCCTGGCTGTTCGCGGCGGCCAGGTAGCCGCTGACCCGCGACGTCCGGTTGAGCACCGGGGCGATCAGCCGCGTCATGACGGCGACCACCTTCGGGCTGACCACGGCCAGTCCGATCACGATGATCAGCGACGAACTCCCCGAGGCCGCGAGCCCCGCGTCACCGCGGAGGAAGATCGGGACCATCGATCCACCGAGACCGGCCACCACCAGCGCGCAGCCGATGATGACGCGCACGCGCCCGAGTTCACGCCGCTCCACCGCGGCCTCGCCGAGCGCCTCCACCGGGCGGATCGACGACGGACGCCGCGAGGCCGACCAGGCGGCCAGCCGCGCCGTGCCGAGACCGAGCGCCAGCGCGGCGACGAGCGGGATCGGGCTGATCGCCAGTTCGAAGTCCGGCGGGATCACCCCGACGGCCCCGAACGCGTTCCTCAGCCCGAACCCGACCGCCACGCCGAGGCCGCTGCCCAGCACCCCGGCGACCACCGCGACGAGCATCGTCTCGGCGCCGATGAGCTTGCGGATCTGCTGCGGTGTCGCCGCGATCGCCCGCAGCAACGCGAACTCCCGGCGTCGCTGGTTGATGACCAGCGCGAGGGTGCTGGCCACGACGAACACCGCGATGAGGAGCGCGAAGCCGCCGAACGAACCCGCGAGCGCCATCAGCAGCATCCGGGTCTGGCTGACGTCGAGGAACTCGACCGTGCTGCGCTCGACCCCGGTCGTCACCGTCACCTTGTCGGTGCCGGCCGCGTCGCGGATCCGGTCGGCGAGGTCGCCCGGTGCGACGCCCGGGTCCGCCAGCACGCCGATCGCGTGCGCCTGACCGGGTGCCCCGGCGAGTTCTGCGGCCTTCTCCTGCGAGAAGAACACCGCGGACTGCCGGGTGAGGCCGTCACCCGACTTCGGGGCGGCGATACCGGAGACCCGGAACTCCACCGGGGTCGAGCGGATGGCGATCTTCACCCGCTGACCGACCGCCGCGCCGCTCCGTGACGCCAGTTCCGCGTCCAGGACCACTTCGTCGGCGCCGGCGGGCGCGTGGCCGTCACGCAGCGAGAACGGGGCCAGCACGGCGGCGTCCCAGTTGTGCCCCAAGGACTGGCCACCTTCGGGACCGTTCAGCGCCCGGCCGTCGGCCGTCACCACGTTGGCCGGGAAGCTCTGCTCCGCCACCACACCGCGGACCCCTGGCACCGCGGTGATCGCCCCAGCGAGCGTCACCGGCACCGAAGCCTGCTCGGCGACCTGGTTCCTTTCGAGCGGGCCCGCCCCGGGCGGGTCGACCGTCTGCTGACCTCCGACGACGACCGCCGCGTCGGCGTACCGCTGGGTCGGGACACCGGCCCGCAGACCGGATTCCATCAGGATGCCGCATCCGGCGACCAGCGCCGTCCCGCAGAGGATCGCGATGAACGCGCCGATGAAACCGCTCAGCCGGGTCTTCGTCGTCTGCCATGCCAAATCCCACATGCCGTCACCACTCCCCGAGGTGGGTCATGCGCTCGGCGACCCGCTCCGGCGTCGGCCCCTGGAGGTGGCCCGCCAGCTTGCCGTCGGCCAGGAACAGCACACCGTGCGCGGCCGACGCCGCCACCGGATCGTGGGTGACCATCAGCACGGTCTGCCCCATTTCGTCCACAATGGACCGGAGCAGGTCGAGCACCTGGCGCGCGGTACGCGTGTCCAGCGCCCCGGTCGGTTCGTCGGCGAGAACGACCTCGGGCCGGGTGATCAGCGCGCGGGCGATCGCCACCCGCTGCTGCTGGCCGCCGGACAGTTCCGACGGGCGGTGTTCGAGCTTCTTCGCGATGCCGACACTCTCGACGATCTGACGCAGCCACTGCGGGTCGGGCTTCTGCCCGGCCAGCCTGGTCGGCAGGGTGATGTTCTGCAGCACGTTCAGCGACGGCAACAGGTTGTAGGCCTGGAAGATGAACCCGACGCGGGTCCTCCGCAGCTCGGTGAGCGCTTTCTCACGCATCCGGCTCAGCTCCGTGTCCCCCAGCAGGACCCGGCCCGAGCTCGGCTTGTCCAGCCCTGCCGCGCAGTGCAGGAAGGTGCTCTTGCCCGAACCCGACGGCCCCATCACCGCGGTGAACGTGCCTCTGCGCACCTCGACGGTCACCCCGTTCAACGCCGTGACCGCGCCGTCACCGGATCCGTAGACCTTGCTCACGGATTCCAGCTTCAAGGCGCACGCGCCCCCTGCATTCATTGTTTCCCCTTAACGGTGGTGATCTCTCCCGTCTGAACCTACGGGCGTCAAGGGGCGGAAACGATCCCGCGTGAGGGAAGACTCGTGGTAGCGCTGGCACCACCATGCGGCGGACCGACGCTGTATCGCGAAAGCCACTTTCAGGACGTCTGACGTCCTGAAAGTGGCTTTCGCGACACAGTCGTTGCGGGGCTTGTCAATCCCGGACGGCGGCCGAGGCAGCGTCCCGTTTGGACTCATCGGGCACGGGGTCGACGGGGGCAGCCGGAACCTGGGCGACCGGTTTGCCGCGCCGCCTGCGGATCTCGAACCCGAGGAGGATCAGCACGAGCGTCACCGCGCTGAGCCAGAACTGCGAGCGGGTCGACGGCAGCAGAGCCATCGCCAGGATCACCCCGCCCATCAGCGCGATGGTCGCGTAGCTCAGCCAAGGGAACAGCCACATCTTGAGCGTGAGCTTCTCCGGGTCCTCGCGTTCCAGGCGTCGGCGGAGCCGTACCTGCGCGAGCGCGATCGAGAGGTACACGAACAGCGCGACGGCGCCGTAGGAGTTGACCAGGAACTGGAAGATCAGGTCCGGTGACGTGTAGGCGGCGATGACGGACACGTACCCGATGGCCGTCCCGGCGAGGATCGCGCGCCTCGGCACACCGCTGCGGGAGAGCCGCGTGAACGCCTTCGGGGCGTCGCCTTTGCTGGTGAGCGCGAACAGCATCCGCGACGAGGTGTACAGGGCCGAGTTCAGGCAGGACAGCACCGCCGTCAGGACGATCGCGTTCATGATCGTCGCCACCGCCGGGATGCCGAGCACCTCCAGCACGGCCGCGTACGGGCTGACCGCCGTCGCCGGATCGTCCCAGGACTTGATCGCGACGACGATGAACACGGAACCGACGTAGAACAGCACCACTCGCAGGATGATCGACCGCATGGCCTTCGCGACCGCCCGCTTCGGCTCCGCGGATTCGGCGGCGGCGATGGTGACGATCTCCGCGCCGGTGTAGAAACCGATGCACGGGACCACCGCCGCGAGCACGGCGCCGATACCGAGTGGCGCGAATCCACCGTGGGAGACCAGGTTCGTCACGCCGCCTTGGGCGCCCGGCCAGAAGCCGAACAGGTACAGGCCGCCGACGACGAGGAACACGACGATCGCGACGACCTTGATCGAGGAGAACCAGTACTCGAACTCGCCGTAGGACCGCGCCGAGACCATGTTGGTACCGGTCAGGATCAGGAGCAGGCCGAGACTGAGCACCCACAGTGGCACATCCGGTACCCACAGCTGCAGGATCCGGCCGCCCGCGACGGCTTCGACCGCCACGACGATGACGAAGAAGTACCAGTACATCCAGCCGACGGCGAAACCGGCGCGGTTGCCGAGCGCTTCCCTGGCGTAGACGTAGAACGAGCCGAGCGCGGGTTTGGCGATCGTCATCTCCGCGAGCATGCGCATGATGAGCACGGTGATCAGGCCCGCGATGAGGAACGAGACCACCGCGGCCGGTCCCGCCGACTGGATGACCACGCCGCTGCCGACGAACAGCCCCGCTCCGATGACGCCGCCGAGGGCGATCAAGTTCATATGTCGCTGCTTGAGCCCTGGTTTCAGGCCGCTGGTCTGTGCCGGGTCCGACGCTGAAGTCACGTCTCCTCCTTCTCGCACGCACCGCCGGAGCGGTCGCGCTGGGAGCTCCATTGTGGTTCCGGTCACCGTAGGAACAAGTCCGGCCCTTTGCGAGTGCCAGTTACGATGTGGGAAAGGGGTCCAGATACCACTCAGGACGGTCGGCGCACCGCCAAGGCCAGCAGTTCCGCCGCCGGTCCGGTGAGCCGCCGTCCTTCGGGCCACACCGCGCGCAGCACCCGGGAGAAGTCGACGCCCTCCACCGCGACGGGCACGAGTTCGCGGTCCGTGACGTCCAGCGCGCTGATCACCGCGGGGCCGGCGCCCGCGACAACCGCGTTGCGGACGGCGGACGCGGAACCCAGTTCCAGCAACGGTTTCACCGGCCCCACCCCGGCCTTGCGCAACGCGGCGTCGACGGTATCCCTGGTTCCGGAGCCGTGTTCCCGCACCACGAGCGGCGTTTGCGCCAGTTCCGACGGCGTCAGCGGACGGCGTTTCCGTGTCCAGGGATGCGCGCCGGGGACGACCACCACGAGATGGTCCACGGCGACCTGCCGTGACGCGAGCCCGGCCGGTGTCCGTGGCGACTCGACGAAGCCGATGTCGACCTTGCCCGCACGCGCCAGTTCGGCGACCTGGTCCGAATTCGTGACCTCGAGACCGAGGTGAAGGCGAGGGTTCGCGCGGTTGAGCTCGCCGATCCAGCCAGGGACCAAGTGCTCGGCCAGAGTCATGCTGGCCGCGACGCGAAGTGCGCCCGCGTGCCGGGTCCGCAGGGCCTCGGCACCGTCGAGCAGTCCGTCGAGTTCGGCGAGCACGCGGTACGCCCAGCCGGCGATCACACGGCCGTCCGGGGTGAGCGCGGAACCGCGGCGGGTCCGGTCGACCAGCACCAGCCCGAGCCGTCGTTCCACTGAGGACAGTCGGTTGCTCGCCGACGGCTGCGCGATCCCGAGGGTGGCCGCGGCCTGCCCGATGCTGCCCAGTTCGTCGACGAGCACGAGCAGGCGCAAGGCGTCCAGTTCCGGAGCTGTCATAGCCAAACTGCATGACCTACCCGGTGTTCTCCCGGCTACCGACGCGGCCGTCACCGGACGACGCTCGTCACCATGAGCACCACGTCCGCGCGGCGAACGAAGCCGCATCTGACCGGTCTGGCCGTCACCGCCCTCGGGGTGGCTGTCGCGTACCTGCTGAGCACCGCCGTCCCCGTACTCAGCGCGCTCACCCTCGCGGTCGTGCTCGGAGTGCTCGCCGGCTCGCTCCCGGTGCTCTCGGACGGCACCCGGCAGGCGATCGCGAAGGTGACCAAGAAGCTGCTGCGCGCCGGTGTCGTCCTGCTCGGCCTTCAACTCGCGCTCCCGGCGGTGCTCTCCCTCGGCCCCGGCACGCTGCTCGCGGTCGTGCTGACGGTCGGCCTCACGTTCCTCGGCACGATCGGCCTCGGCAGGCTGATCGGTGTTCCACGTGGACTCGCGATGCTGGTCGCGACCGGGTTCTCGATCTGCGGCGCGTCGGCCATCGCGGCGATGGAAGGAGTCGTCGAACGCGAAGACTCCGACGTCGCGACCGCCGTCGCACTGGTCACCTTCTACGGCGGACTGGCGATCGCGGCCGTCCCGCTCCTCGGCGGCTGGCTCGGGATGGACGCGCTGCGCATCGGCGGCTGGGCCGGACTGAGCGTGCACGAGGTCGCCCAGGTGGTCGCGGCCGCCACCCCCGCCGGGACCGCCGCCGTCGCGGTCGCCGTGGTGGTGAAGCTGAGCCGCGTCGTCCTGCTGGCTCCCATGGTCGCCGCGGTCAGCGTGCACGAAGGCCGTCGCCGCCCGTCCGCGGCCGGGAAGCGCACCCCGCTGGTCCCGCTGTTCGTCCTCGGTTTCCTGGCGATGGTCGTGGTGCGGAGCACCGGGATCCTGCCCGGCGTGGCGCTCGACGTCGCCAAGGTGGTCTGCACGCTGCTGCTGGCGGGTGCGCTGTTCGGACTCGGTTGCGCGGTCCGGATCGGCACGCTGGTCCGCACCGGTGGCCGGGCGCTGCTGCTCGGCCTGCTCTCCACGCTGCTGGTCGGCACCATCGCCTACGTCGCACTGGCGCTGCTCGGTTAGCACGGAACGTCCAGGGCCTGACCGGCGGTCAGGAGCGCGAGCGTCTCGATGTCGGAGGCCGAGCAGCCGCGGGAAAGATCGTTGAGCGGGGCCGCGAGGCCCTGGAGGATCGGGCCGAGCGCGACGGCGCCCCCGAGCCGTTCGGCGATCTTGTAGCCGATGTTGCCGGCGTCCAGATTCGGGAACACCAGAACGTTCGCGCGTCCGGCGACCGCGGATCCGGGCGCCTTCGCCGCCGCGATGGAGGCCACCAGCGCGGCGTCGAACTGCAACTCGCCGTCCACGGGGAGGCCGGGTTCCCGTTGCCGCACCAGGGAAGTCGCCTCGCGGACGACCTCGACGCGCTGGTGGGCGGCACTCCCCTGCGTGCTGAACGACAGCATCGCGACCGCGGGATCCTCGCCCGTGAGACCGCGGTGGGTGGCCGCGGCGGCGAGAGCGATGTCCGCCAGTTGCGCGGCCCCCGGCTCTGGCACCACCGCGCAGTCCGAAAAGGTCAGCCGCCGCCCGTCCGGGAGCAGCAACAGGAAGCAACTGCTCAAAGTGGACACTCCCGGTGCCAGGCCAACGACCCGCAATCCCGCGCGCAACACGTCGGCGGTCGGCCGGGTCGCCCCGGCGACACAGGCGTCCACCCGGCCCGCCCGCAAGGCGGCGGCCGCCACGAACACCGGATCACGCCGGGCGGCGGCGAGCTTTTCCGGGCGACTGGTGAATCCCGCCGTCAACGCATCCGTGGTCCGGCCGTCGGCAAGGGCGTCCGCGACGTCCATGATCACGTCTTCCGGGACGCCGGCGGCACGGAGACGCGGCCCGACGCCGAACAGGAGCGGCCGCACGACACCCTCCGCGCGGAGGGCCAACGCGGCACGGACGGCGCGATCGTCGCCGCCGTCCGGCAGGGCGACACGGAGATTCCTGCCGCGCAACGCCTTCCGCCATCTGCCGAGCGTCGCGTCCGGCGTGGCCTCGGTGCTCAGGCTCATCGAAGTACCTCCACATACGAAGCGGGGGCCGCCGGAAGACGGCGACCCCCACCGGGCGGAAAGGAATGGTTCAGGGCTGGATGGCCTTTTCGACGTCGTTGAGCATCGCGTCGACGCCGTGAAGCAGCTCGGTCAACACCTCGCGATCGGCGACGAGCGGTGGCGAGATCATCAGCATCGTCGCGCCGCGATCGTCGCCGCGGAGGATGACGCCCGTGCGGCGGAACGCCTCCGGGAGCACCTCGCGGAGCACCTTCAGCGATTCGGCCTCGGTGAGCGCACGACCGCTGTCGCGATCGGCCATCAGCTCGATGGCGTAGAAGAACCCGGTCCCGCGGACATCCTTGACGCACCGGTGCGCCGACTTCAGCGAGTTCAGCGCGGCGAACAGTTCCGGGCCCTCGGCGAGCACGTTGTCGAGCACCTTCTCGTCCCGCATCGCGGTGAGGTTCGCGACGGCGACGGCGGTCGCGACCGGGTGCCCACCCCAGGTGGCGCCGTGGGTGAAGACCCCGCCCTTCGGCGAGTCGTACAGCTCGGTGACCAGCTTCTCCCGCACGATCACCCCGCCGAGCGGCGCGTACCCCGACGTCGAACCCTTTGCGAAGGTGATCAAGTCCGGCACGACCCCGGTGAGACCGTGCCCGAACCAGTGCCCCAGCCTGCCGAACGAGCAGATGACCTCGTCCGACACGAGCAGGATGCCGTACTTGTCGCACAGCGCGCGCAAAGCGGGCCAGTACCCCTTCGGCGGGACCAGGGCGCCACGGCCGTTCTGCACCGGCTCGGCGAACAGCGCCGCGATGGTCTCCGGCCCTTCCTCCAGGATGACCTGCTCGATCGCCGTGACACAGTCCAATTCGGCCGCCGGACCGCAGTCACCCAGCAGCCCCAACGTGTTCGGCACATGCCGGACACCGGGCATGAGCGGGCCGAACGGCTCTTTGATCTTCGCGAGCCCGGTCACCGAGAGGGCGCCGATGGTCGTGCCGTGGTAGGCCATGTCACGGCTGATGATCTTCGTCCGCTCGGGCCGCCCCTGGCTACGGTGATACTGCCGGGCGAACTTCAACGCGGTTTCGACCGCCTCCGAGCCGGAGTTGACGAAGAACGTCGTCCCGAGGTCGCCCGGCGCGAGTTCGGCCAGCAGCGTGGCCGCCTCGATCGCGGGGGTGTGCGCCGAACCCCAGTTGCTCGCGTAGGCCAGCGTGCCGACCTGGTCGGCGGCGGCCTTGGCGATGTCGGCCCGCCCGTGACCCATGTTGACGCAGAAGAGCCCGGCGAGACCGTCGAGGTGGCGACGTCCCTCGGTGTCGATCAGGTAGCTTCCCTCGCCGCGTACGAACACCGGGAAATCCGAGGCCCAGGTGTCCTTGCGGGTGAAGTGCGGGCCGAGATGCCTGCGGGCCTGCGCTCGCAGCTGGGTGACGTCCACCGGAGACCTCCTTCGAGACACGAGTCTGTGCTTTGACTTTCGCAACCCTGCTGGCACCGGCCCAGCACCAGAGCGGCGGCGTTCGATGGGTCCAGTTGGTCACCTGTCGGGACGGTTGCTCATGTCGCACTGGCACCGCGCTCGCCCCTTGCCGACCGCCCTGCCGACACCGATGTCGCGCGGCCGCAGCGGCGCCGCACTCTCCCCCTCGTCGGCCACCCCCGGGTCCCAGGCGTTGCGAAAGCCACTTTCGCAACGCTGAAGGTTGCGAAAGTGGCTTTCGCAACGCGCCACACCGCGGCAGCGTCTCCCCCCGCAATGCGCGTGAAGGCCCCCTTCCCTCGACTGAGCCGAGGGAAGGGGGCCTTCACGCGCGGAACGAGACCTACACGTAGTCCTTGTACTTCTCCAGGAAGCGCACGGGCTCGGACAGCGCGTCCCGGCGGAACGGGTCGCCGAGTTCGCGGGTGCACATGATCTCGATGACGGTGGTCTTGCCCTCGTTCATCTGCGCGTCGACGGCGCGCTGCAGGGCGGGGCCCACCTCGTCGAGCTTCTCCACGACGATGCCTTCCGCGCCCATCGCCTTCGCGATGCCCGCGAAGCTCTCGCTTTCCAGCTCGCCCGCGACGAACCGGCGGTTGTAGAAGTCGACCTGGTTCTTCTTCTCCGCGCCCCATTGCCGGTTGTGGAACACCACGGCGGTGACCGGGATGTCATGGCGGACCGCGGTCATGACCTCGCCCATGCTCATCCCCCAGGCACCGTCACCGGCGTAGGAGATCGCGGGCCGGTCGGGGGCGGCGGCCTTGGCGCCGATGATGGTCGGCAGCGCGTACCCGCAGTTGCCGAAGCTCATCGGGGCGAAGAAGCTGCGCGGCTCCTCGAACCGCAGATAGCTGTTCGCGACCGAGTTGATGTTGCCGATGTCGGTCGACACCATCACCCGCGGCGGCATCGCCTTCTCCAGTTCCCGCAATACTTCCCGCGGGTGCAGCCAGTTGCCCTCCTCGGTCTCCTGCTCCGCGATCATGTCGAGGCTGAACGGGTCGGTCTCGTGCGTCCAGGCGTCGAGTTCGGCCTCCCACGCGTCCTTCTCCGCCTTGATCTTCGCCGCGCGGGCGTCCTTTGTGGAGTCACAGGCCAGCGTCCGGTCCGACAGGCGCTTGGTCAGCGCGACCGCCGCGTCCTTGGCGTCGCCGCAGATGCCGACGGTGATCTTCTTGACCAGGCCGAGCATCTTGTGGTCCGCGTCGATCTGGATGATCTTCGCGTCCTTGGGCCAGTAGTCCATACCGTGCTGCGGCAGCGTGCCGAACGGCCCGAGCCGCGAGCCGAGCGCGATCACGACGTCCGCCTGCGAGATCAGCTTCATCGCGGCCTTGGAACCCTGGTAGCCCAGCGGCCCGCACCATTGCGGGTGGCTCGCCGGGAACGAGTCGTTGTGCAGGTAGCTGTTCACCACGGGGGCGCCGAGACGTTCGGCGAGGGCCTTGCACTCCTCGACACCGTCGGCCATCACGACGCCGCCGCCGGAGATGATCACCGGGAACTCCGCCGTGGCCAGCAGCGCGGCGGCCTCGTCGAGGCTTCGCTCTCCGCCGGGACCGCGGTCGAGCCTGGCGGGTTCCGGGATCTCGGCCTCGATCTCGCCGTAGAAGAAGTCGCGAGGGATGTTGAGCTGTGTCGGACCGAGCTCGGAGTGGGCCCGGTCGAAGCAGCGGCCGGTGTACTCCGCCATCCGCTTCGGGTTGTTGACGTGCCCCTGGTACTTGGTGAACTCCTGGAACATCGGCAGCTGGTTGGCCTCTTGGAAGCCGCCGAGACCGGTGCCCATCGTGCCCGCCTCCGGCGTCACGATGACCACCGGGCTGTGCGCCCAGTAGGCGGCCGCGATCGCGGTGACGCAGTTGCTGATGCCGGGGCCGTTCTGCCCGATGACGACGCCGTGCCTGCCGCTCACCCTGGCGTAGCCGTCGGCCATGTGCCCGGCGCCCTGTTCGTGCACGACCGGTACCAGCCGGATGCCCGCCGGCGCGAAGATGTCCATCGCGTCCATGAACGCGGAACCCATGATGCCGAAGATGTCGGTGACGCCGTTGGCCACGAGCGTCTCGACGAAGGCCTCGGACGGGGTCATCTTCTTCCGGCCGCTGACGACCACGCGGCCGTCACCCGTCTTCCGTTCCGTCATGTTCCGCTCCTTCGACAGGCAGATTTACAAAAAACGATACGTGGCGTTCCTGAAATCAGGATGAGACCGACGATAGGTCGAGGATCGACGAGCGTCAACGTCGAATTCTGAAAACCGAGACGCCATGTGCTACTTTTCCGAACATGGAGCTGCTTCGCGAACCCGATCCGATCAACGGGGACACGCCGACCATGCGGCTGTTCTCCCTGCTCGAGCTGATCGCCGCCAAGGATCAGCTGGTCTCCCTGCAGGGCCTCGTCGAGGAGACCGGACTGCCGAAACCGACCCTGCACCGCATGCTGCAGCAACTCGAAGGCGCGGGTCTGCTGGTCCGCCAGGCCGACGGTCGCCATTACGGCACCGGCCACCGGCTGCGACGGCTCGCGGAGAACCTGCTCCTCAACGCGACCCACCACGGCGCCCGGCACGCCGTCCTGCGCCACCTCGTCGACGAACTCGGCGAGAGCTGCAACGTGACCACGTTGTCGGGCAACGAGATCGTGTACCTCGACCGGGTGGAGACGCCGGAACCGCTGCGGTTCTACCTCCGGCCCGGCTCACGCGTGCCGATCCACTGTTCGGCCAGTGGCAAGATGATCCTCGCGCAGATGAGCCCGTCGCAGCGGCGGAAACTCCTCGCGCACGCGCCGCTCAAGCAGTACACGAACAAGACCATCACCGACCTCGACACGCTCGAGGCAGAGTTCGCCCGCATCCGTCGCGACGGCTTCGCGCTCGACGACGAGGAGTTCCTGCCCGGCCTGGTGTGCGTCGCGGTGCTCGTCCCGGGCCGCGCCAACCTCTGCGTCGCGGTGCAGGCGCCGGTCATGCGGCTGACCCCGGACAAGGCGCTCCAGACGCTCCCGGCGCTGCAGCGTGCGGCCGAGGCGATCAGCCGCGTCGACGCCGAGGGCGCGTCCGAACCGGAAAGTGTTCCGTCGTAAGGAGTTCTCATGGTCCCCGAGCTTCGGCTCCCGGTGCGCGACCTCTTCGGCATCGATTCGGATCTCGTCGTCGGCGCGTTCCGCGAACGCGGCGAGCACGTTCCCGAGATCGACGAGGCGTACCGCTTCAACCCGGACGTGACGCTGGCCCTGCTCGCCGGGTTCACCCGCGACCGCCGCGTGCTGGTGCAGGGACTGCACGGCACCGGGAAGTCGACCCACATCGAACAGGTCGCGGCCCGGCTCAACTGGCCGTGTGTGCGGGTCAACCTGGACGGTCACCTCAACCGCCTCGACCTCGTCGGCCGCGACGCCGTCGTGCTGCGCGAGGGCAAGCAGGTCACCGAGTTCCAGGAGGGCATCCTCCCGTGGGCGCTGCAGCGGCCGGTCGCGCTGGTGCTCGACGAGTACGACGCCGGCCGTCCGGACGTCATGTTCGTGCTCCAGCGGGTCCTCGAACGCGACGGCAAGTTCACCCTCACCGACCAGAACCGGGTCCTGCGGCCACATCCGTCCTTCCGGTTGTTCGCCACCGCCAACACGGTCGGGCTCGGCAACCTCAACGGGCTCTACCACGGCGCGCAGCGGTTGAACCACGCGCAGATCGACCGCTGGAACATCGTCGCGTCGCTGAACTACCTGCCCGCCGCCGAGGAGATCGCGATCGTGCGGGCCAGGGTCCCGAGCATCCCGGAAACGCTGGCGGCGTCACTGGTCGCGGTGGCCGCCTTGACCCGCAAGGGTTTTCAGGCCGGTGACCTGTCCACGCTGATGTCCCCGCGCACGGTGATCACCTGGGCGGAGAACATCGAGATCTTCGGCGATCCGGCGACGGCGTTCCGGCTGTCCTTCGTGAACAAATGCGACGAAGCCGAGCGCGCGCTCGTGGCGGAGTACTTCCAGCGCTGCTTCGACGACGAGCTCCAGCTGCTCTCGGCATGACGGCCGGGCAGACGGAAACCCGGCGCCGCCACCAGGTCGAGGAGCTGTGCGCGGCCGCGGTCCGGGCACTCACCGGCGACCCGGCGCTGCATTTCCGGGCGCGGCGGCTGCATCGGGGACGCGAACCGCTGCCGTTGCACGCGCCGCATCTGCGTCACTCCGCCGACGACGACCTGGTGTCCTCACGCGGGATCGCGGACGGGATGGCGTTGCGCCTGACCACCTCGGACGCCGCCCTGCATCGGAGCCTGTGTCCGCCGGATCCGGCCGAACGCGGGATTTTCGAGCTGCTGGAACAGTTCCGCGTCGAGTCGCTCCCGCCCCCGGAGCTGCCGGGCATGCGGCGGAACGTCCGCCTTCGCCACCTCCGCTGGTCCCTCGAATTCCACCGATCCGGGCTGACCGAGACCGCGCGCGGGCTCTTGCTGTACACCGTCGCGCAGATCTGCCGGTCGCGGATCGCCGGAGAACCCGTGGTCGAGGAGACCGAGGAGCTGATCGAGGCGACCCGATTCGCGCTGGCGCCGAGGCTGGGCCACGACCTCGCCGGGCTGCGACGGCACCGCACCGATCAGAAGGCGTTCGCCGAACACGCGCTGGCGATCGCCCGGACGGCAGGCGGGCTGCTCACCGCGACCGAGCGGGGCGCCGAAGACGACGGCGACCCCACCGACCCGCGCTTCAGCCTATTGATCGACTTCGACGCGAGCCATGGCGACCAGATCCCGTCCGCGACCGCCGGAACCAGTCGTACGCTGGGTGAATCCGGTGCGACGTACCGGGTTTTCACCACCGCGTACGACAGCGAACGGCGCGCGTCGGACCTGGTGCGCCCCGGGCTGCTGACCGAACTCCGGGAACGGCTCGACCGTCGAGTCGGCAGGCAGGGCGTCGGCCCGGGGCGGCTGGCGCGCGACCTCAAGGCGGTGCTCGCCGTACCCACTCGTGACGGCTGGGACGGCGGGCAGGAGGAAGGCCACCTGGACGGCCGCACCCTGGCGCAGCTGATCAGCTCACCCACCGAGCGCCGCATCTTCCGCACCGAGCGGGTCGAACCGGTGGCGGACACGCTCGTGACGTTCCTGATCGACTGCTCGGGCTCGATGACCGCGCACGCGGAACCCGTCGCCGCACTGGTCGATCTCTTCGCGCGCTCGCTCGAACTCGCCGGTGCCGCCTGCGAAGTCCTCGGCTTCACCACCGGCGCCTGGAACGGCGGCAGGCCGAGGCGGGAGTGGATCCGGGCGGGACGGCCACAGCATCCCGGCAGGCTCAACGAACGACTTCACGTCGTGTTCAAGGACGCCGAAACCCCGTGGCGCCGCGCGCGCCCCGATCTCGCGGCACTGCTGAAAGCCGATCTGTTCCGGGAAGGGATCGACGGCGAGGCCGTGGCCTGGGCCTGCGACCGGATGCGCGCGCGGGAGGAGGAGCGCCGGATCCTGCTCGTCCTCTCCGACGGCAGCCCCATGGACAGCGCGACGAGCCTGGCGAACGATCCGCACTACCTGGACGAGCATCTACGGGAAACGGTGCTGCTACAGGAAAACACCGTCGAGATCCGCGGGGCCGGCGTCGGGCTCGACCTGAGCCCGTTCTATCGCCGGTCCCGGGTTCTCGACACCTCGGTGACGTCCGGGTACGCGCCGTTCCGGGACGTTCTCGGGCTGTTTTCCCCGGGGGTGAACGTCGCCGGTTCCCGTCCCTGATCCGTGGGTGGGTTCAGCGGCCGTAGCCACCCTCTTCACCGCTGTTCCCGCCGAACTCGGCGCGCTGTCCTTCATCGCCGCCGTATTCATTGCCCGCCTGGCCGCCGGGGGCTTCGTATTCATTACCCGCCTGGCCGCCGGGGGCATCGTTACCGAAGCCGCCACCCTGCTGCTGCTCTTCGTTCTGCTGCTCGCCGCCGGAATCGCCGAGGAAGCCTTTCGCCTTGTCAGCGGCCGAGTCGATCTTGTCGGAGTGTTCGCCGAATCGCGATTTCGCGAAATCGGCGGCCTTGTCGACGTGCTCCCCGCTCACCTTGTCCTTCATTCCTTCGAAGTCGATACCCACGAGAACTCCTCACCTGGTTCGAATGCGCCGATGACCGGCGCGTACCTCCATCAAAGTCCATTCGCCCAGCGCGGCAACTTGAACGCGACGGTTGGGTGAGTCGGCACGTTCCCCTTTCCGGTCAGGGAAACAGCCCCGGCCAGGGCACGGACGTGCACCAGTTGTCGCTCACTTGGGTGGACTTGCCGTCCCATCGCGGTCATGCGGATGCGGCCCCCGGGCCCCTCAGGACAAGGGGTCTCCTGGTCGACGCGATTTACTACATCATGACCACGGCACGATAGAGGTCAGTCACACTCGATCACGGTTGGCGCTTTTAGTCCTTTCGTGTTCGTATCCGTCACGTCAGCCAAAGCGGAGACGGCCAAGGGAGTTTGAACTTCATGCGCAGGACAATTGTCCGGACGGTAACGGGTGTGGCGATCGTGGCCGGCCTGGTGACCGCTTGCGGCTCGGAGGGCGAGAACGGTGCGAATGGAGCATCTGGCGCGAATGGAACCGCTTCAAGCGCGGCCGCCGCGTCGTCGCCCGGCGCCGGAGCCCCGGCTTCCTCGGGCGCGGGCACCGGGGACGCGGGGCAAGCGGGCGGGGAGGCGGCCCAGAAGGTGACAGCGGCGATCCAACAGGCGCAGCAGCAGTCACCGATCACCTTCACCACGGAAAGCGCCGAACTGTCCGAGAAGAGCAAAACGGCACTCGGCGAGATCGCCAAGGCCATGCAGGGCAACGACGTCAAGATCACCGTCGCCACCCACGCCGGTTACCCCGACGCGGAAAAGTCCAAGGCTCTCTCCGAGAAGCGCGCGGAAGCGATCACCGCCGCGCTCGAAGGAGCGGGCGTGGCGAAGGATCGCGTCAAGACCGAAGCGACCGGCAACGAGAAGGCGCAGGGCGATCAGGCGTTGAACACGCAGATCACCGTCGCACAGTGACCCACGACGGAAGCGCGGACGGGCGGAACGATCCGCCCGTCCGCGCTTGCCACTATCTGATCGGCCCGAGCGGTTTCCCCAACTACGGCGACGAACTGATCGCGGCGACGTGGCTGCGCTACCTGGCTCGCACGGATCCGGAGGCCGACGTCTGGCTCGACACCCACTCGCCGGGCCCCGCGCAACTGCTGCTGAACGATCTGCACCCGCGGCTGCGTTGCACGGACACCCTGTGGCGGCTGTGCGGTGAGGCGCCGTCGGACGATCCGTGGGAGGTCGCGGGCTGGGTGCAGTCGGCGGTCGACGACCCCGGGCTCGCGCCGCGCTGGGACGCGGGCATCGACCTGCTCGGCCGGACCGACGTGCTCCACCTGATCGGCGGCGGCTACCTCAACGCGCTGTGGCCCCGGCATATCGGGCTGATCGCGGGCGCCGCGGCCGCCGCCCGGCGCTCGGGGGCCCGCACGGCCATGACCGGACAGGGGCTGACCCCGTTCCCGCCCGGTGCCGTGGACCTTCTCCGGTCCCTCACCGACCGCTTCGACGTCGTCGACGTGCGCGACGACCCTTCGTCCGAACTACTCCCCGGAGTCGTCCGGACGTGCGACGACGTCTTCCTCGATCCGCCCGTGCCGACGCCCTCCGCGCAGGCACGCGAATTCGTGCTGTGCATCCAGTCCGATATCGGCGCTTTCGAGCCGTCCACGCTGGCCGCCCAGGTGCTGGGTCTGTTGCGGGCGTGGGAGGTCCATCCCGAACAACTCGCGATCGTCGAAGGAATCCCCCGGATCGACCGTGCCGTTCCGGCGTTGCTGGAACACGAGATCGCCGGTGCGGAGTTCCACCCGTTCCGCGACATCTGGCGCACCGGGCTGCCGTCGGCGCCCGGCCAGACCTGGATCTCCAGCCGCTACCACCTGCACCTCGCCGCCGCGGCCGCCGGAGCGACCGGTCTCGCGGTCAGCGTGTCGCGCGGGTACTACACGACCAAGCACCGCAGCCTGATCGACCTCGGTTCCGGGTGGACCTCGTTCGACGCCGAGGCGGGCGGGACACCGGACCGGCCGACCGGGACCGGGTTCCCGCCCCACGTCCTCAGGCGGTGCCGCGACCTGAAACTGTCGGTCGCGGAGGCGGTGTACGGACGCCAGGCGGCCGCGCCCGCTCAGCCCGCGCCGCGACGCCTCACCCTGCGCTCGTGGCGGACCCGGTCGAGCTAGCCGCGGGGCTTGGCGGGCACTCGCCGGGGTCGTGAATGGCAAAGGTGGCTTTGTTGAGGGGTAAGGCGAACGTGGCATGTCCTGAAGGGTCCTTTTGAGACGTTGAAGGTCTCAAAAGGACCCTTCAGGACGCCGCATCACCGGTTGAGGGAGGGCACCGTCTCGGCGGCCGGAGCGCTTTCGGCCGACCGTGCCACCGGGGTCCGCGCCTGATCCGGCGCCATCAGGCTCCAGATCAGCACCACGGCCAGGTTCACCCCGAGCGAAACCAAACCCGCGTTGACACCACCGAACGTCGCGCCGGTGACGTACAGGACGATCGCGGTGATCACCCCGGTGACCATCCCCGCCGCGACCGCGGCCGTCCGCACCCGGCGCACGAACAGGATCGCGAGCCAGCCGGGGACGACCTGCGCCAGCAGGTTGTAGGTCAGGTTCAGGATGGTGAGCATCAACGTCGAGGCGACGAGCGTCAGTACCGCCGCCAGCACCAGGAAACTCGCCACCGCGACGACGGTCCACCGGCGCTGCGCCGCGGCGGGGATGTTCGGCGCGAGGTTGCGGCAGACCATCCCGCCGATGGTGAGCGCGGTCGCGGCGAGCACGAGCACGCCAGACAGCGCGGCGCCGGCGGCGACAAGCCCCAGCAGCCAGTCGGGCAGCAAACCCTTGGCGGTCACCATGAACACCGTGTTCGGGTTGTCCAGATCCGGATGTGCGCGCACGCCGTAGTAGGCAGCCAGCACCAGGAACGGGTAGATCAGCATGTACATCGGCATCCACACGGTCGAGCTCTTCACCGCGCGTTCGGAACGGGCCGGGAACACGTACGCGCCACCGAATCCGAGGTAGAACACGATGCTCTGGAAGAGGATTGTCGTCATCGCGAACGTCAGATCCGGACCGCCCATGGTGGTCTGGGCCGCGCTGAGCACCTCGGGTCCGCTGACCTTGGCGGTGCCGCCGGCGGCGAGTACCACCGCCACCCCGACGAGCACCACGCCGACCAGCATGAACACGTCCTTGAGGATCGACACGAACGCGGGTGACCGCACCCCGGAGACGGCGATGTAGACGAACGCCACGATGCCCGCCAGCACCACGCACTGCAGGGGATCCAGCCGCAGTCCCAGATTGCTGAGCACCACCTGGAGACCGATGAACTGGTACTGCCCCCACGGGATCAGCGCGATCAGCATCGTGACGCAGGTGATCAGCTCGAGCCGCCTGCTGCCGAAATGCCGTCCGAACACGTCCGGCACGGTCATCGCGTCGTACCGTTTCGCCGCCCGCCACACCAGCGGGGCCAGGAAGTAGCCCAGTGAGTACGCGAGCAGGATGTAGCCGAGGAACCAGATCCCGTAGCTCGCGCCGTGCGCGTAGATCCCGCTCGGGAAGCCGATCATCGTCCCGATGCTGTACACCTCGCCGACCGCGAGGAAGTACACGAGCCACGCCGGGAACGACCGGCCGCCGACGAGGAACTCGGAGATCCCACCGCCACGACTGGACCGCCCGGCCCATACCGCGAGCCCGATCGAACCCGCCATCACCACCGCCACGATCGCGATCAGCATCAGTCGTCCTCCGGGTAGTGGGCACGGTCGAAGAAACGCCAGCTGATCCACAGGCACAGCGTGGTCAGCGGGCAGCAGCAGAACACCCAGAAGAACAGCGCCGGGATACCGAGCACCGATGCCGTCGATCCGGACAGCAGGAGAATTCCGGCCAGCAGGGCGAAAGCGGGGACGAAAAGTCCTATAAGGACACTCGGCCAGCTCCGGATCATCGGCGTGCTCCCGTCGTCTCGCGCCGCCAGACGACCTCGCCGCCGCTGACGGTGGCGTCCACGGTCAGCTCGCGGATCCGGTCGGGGTCGATCGTGGTGGGGTCGCCGGACAGCACCGCGAGATCGGCGAGCTTCCCGATCTCCAGGCTGCCCTTGATGTCCTCCTCACCCGCCAGGTACGCGGCGTCGATCGTGTAGCCGCGCAACGCGGCGTCGACGTCGACCGCCTGCTCGGGGCCGAGCACCTTGCCCTGCCTGGTGATCCGGCGGACGGCGCACCAGATCCCTTCCAGCGGCGGCACCGGGGTCACCGGCGTGTCCGAATGCAGTCCGAAGTGGATGCCCCGCGAGCGGGCCGAAACCAGTGGGCTGATCCGGCGCGCCCGTTCGGGCCCGAGGAAGACGTCACGATGCCGGTCGCCCCAGTAGTAGACGTGTTTGACGAAGAACGACGCGAGGACGTCGTGGGCGGCCATCCGGTCGAGCTGGTCTTCGCGCACCGTCTGGCAGTGTTCGATCCGGTGCCGCCTGCCGGTTCCGTGTGGCGAGCCCAGCCGCGAGTAGCCGTCGATGATCGCGTCGATCGCCGCGTCTCCGTTGCCGTGCACGGCGACCTGCCAGCCCACCGCGTCGAGCGCGGCGATCCGGTGGCCGAGGTCGGCGGGTTCGAGCAGCATCATGCCGTGCTCGTCCGGGTCGCAGGTGTAGCCCTCCGCGAGACAGCCGGTCTTGCCCTGGATCGACCCGTCCGCGACGATCTTCACGCCCGTCATCGCGAACTTGTCGTCCGCGCTGCTGTCGTCCGGCGCGTCCGGCCTGCCTTCGTCCAGACCGGGAACCAGCCCGTCGAACAGGTATCCACGCACCCGGACACGCAGTTTTCCGGCCCGCCGCAGCAGCGCGTACGCCTCGAGCTCGGCGGCGCCGCCGATGAGCCCGATGCCGGTGTCGTGCACGGACGTCACGCCGTTGGCGAGGTATTCCTCGTCCGCCAGGAGCAGGGCTTCGGCGAGTTCGCCGGCGCTCTGGCCGGGCAGCCGGGACGTGACCAGGAAGGCCGCCGTCTCGACGAGCACCCCGGTCGGCTCGCCCCTGGCGTCGCGCACGATGAGCCCGCCGGGCGGATCCGGTGTCTCGGCGGTGATCCCGACTTCGCGCAGGGCGAGCGAGTTCGCGGTGCAGAAGTGCCCCGAAACGTGGGTCAGGACCACGGGATTGCGGCCGGAGACGGGGTCGAGGTCCGCGCGCGTCGGGTGACGGCCGTCCGCGAGCAGCGTGTCGTCATACCGGAAACCGCGGATCCACTCCCCCGGTCCGAGATCCTTGGCCGCCTGGGCGACCCTGCCGACGATGTCGGCGATGGTGTCGTTGGGTGGGCTGCCGGCGTCGACCGGCGCGGCCAGCGTCATCCCGAAGAACGCCGGATGGTTGTGGGACTCCACGAAACCGGGGATCACCGTGCGCTCGGCCAGATCGAGCACGGTGGTTCCCGGCCCGATCAGCCTCGACACGTCGCGTTCGGAACCCAGCGCGGTGACGCGCCCGCTGCTCGCGGCCAGCGCGCGGACCCGTCTCCCCGCCGGGTCGAGGGTGAGCACGGTGCCACCGAGCGCGACGAAATCGGCGGCACCCCGGGGATCTTCTCGAACGAACTCCACCACACGGACCTCCTGGCGACGTGTCCTGGCTCACGAAGGATCCCCAGACAGTGCGGCACGTCTGGCCGCCTGAACAGGTCCAGAACGCTCCGGTGCGGTGGTACCAGTTAGACACTCAGCCGCCGAGAAGATCGCGGCAGGCCTCACCGAGCAGGCGGATACCAGGATCGATGTCGCGCAATGGCACGGCCGCGAAGCCGATCCGGAAGTGGTTGCGCGGCGGGCTTTCCCCGACGAAGAAGATGTCACCGCGCTCGATCAGGACGCCGTCGCGCTCGGCACGGTCCATCAGCGCCCGGCAGTCCAGTTCGGACGGTCCGGTCATCCAGAGGCTGACCCCGCCCGGCGGATACGCCGTCTGCGCCCACGGCAGATGCGCGGCGACCGCGGCACCGGTCGCCTCCCATTTCCGCATCAGCTTCGTGCGGTAGCGCCGCAGGGAACGGTGGTACTCGCCGCTGTCGATGAGCAACGCGAGCGCTCGCTGAAGGTGTCCTGGTGGATGGCGCAGCACGTATCGCCGGATCTCGCGCAGCTCCTTCACCAGCTCGCGCGGTCCGACCAGGTATCCCAGCCGCAGCCCCGGTGACAGGAACTTGGAGAAGGTGCCGAGATAGATCGCGTCCCCGGTGCCGTCGAGCGCCTTGAGCGCGGGTGTGGGGCTGCCGTGGTACCGGAATTCGCTGTCGTAGTCATCTTCGACGACCACCGTGCCCGCACTAGCGGCGAGATCGAGCAGCCGTCGGCGGCGGCCGATGCTCAACGTCGCGTTCGTCGGGTGGTGGTGGCTCGGGGTGAGGTAGAGCAGATCGACGCCGTCGAGCGTCTCCGGCGGGCGCACGCCGCTCTGATCGACGTCGAGGCCGCGCAGCCCCGCGCCGGTCCGCAGGAAGATGTGCCGGGCGTCGAGGTAGCCCGGGTTCTCCATCGCCACGACGCTGTCCGGCCCGAGCAGCGCCCGGCCGAGCAGGTCGAGGCCCTGCTGCGAACCGACGGTGATCAGCACCTCGGACGGATCGGCCTCGATCCCCCGCGCGGTGAGCAGCTGACGGCAGATGAGGTCGACCAGCATCGGGTCGTCGGAACCGACGCTGTCCTGCAGGCTCGGGAACACATGCGGCCGGTAAAGCGCGTCACGCAGGCAGCGGGTCCACGACCTCGCGGGGAAGGCCGTGACGTCCACCTGCCCGGCGAGGAACGGGTACGGGTACGTGTGCCAGTCCACGCGTTTCTCGACGTGCGGCACGCCGGCGTCCGGATACCGGCGCACCCGCGCGCTCCAGTCGATGGCCGGGCTGGTGCCCCGCTCCTGTACCGCGCAGTGCGGGCGCATCTCCGCGTTGATGAACAGCCCGCTGCGCTCGCGGCTCTCCACGAACCCTTCGGCGACCAGCTCCTGGTACGCGAGGTTGATGGTGTTGCGGGAAACGCTCAGTTCGGCGGCCAGCTCACGCGAGCTCGGCAGCCGGTGGGCCGGGTCGAACGTGCCGATCGCGATGCCGTGCTCGATCGCGCGTCGCACCTGCCGGTAGAGCGGCTCGGTGGACGTCCGGTCGATTTCGATCAACGTTCGCGGCAACGGCACCTCCCTCACGGCGACTCGGCCGGGATCTGAACCTAGCTCCAGATCCCGGCCGACACCACCTAACCGAGCACGTCGTCGAGCGCGACCGATCCGATCCCGAGTGCGTCGCCGACCGGCGCGGACGTCAGCCGCCCGTCCACCGTGCTGACCCCGCCACGCAGCTCCGGGCACCGCGCGACAGCACCGGCGAGGCCGTTGTTCGCCAGCTCCAGCGCGTAGGGCAGCGTGACGTTGGTCAGCGCGTACGTCGAGGTGTGCGGAACGGCGCCGGGCATGTTGGCGACGCAGTAGAACACCGAGTTGTGCACCGGGAACGTCGGCTCCGCGTGCGTCGTCGGCCGCGTGTCCTCGAAGCAACCGCCCTGGTCGACGGAGATGTCGACCAGCACGCTGCCCGGCTTCATGCGGGACACGAGTTCGTTCGACACCAGGCTCGGCGCCTTGGCGCCGGGCACGAGTACCGCGCCGATCACGAGGTCCGCTTCGAGCACGGCTTCTTCGATCGAGTACGCGTTGGCCGCGGCGGTGCGGATCCGGCCCTGGTACATGCGGTCCGCGGCGCGGAGCTTGTCGACGTTCTTGTCGAACAGGACGACATCGGCCCAGGTCCCGGCCGCGCCGGCGACCGCGTTCATCCCCGCGACACCGGCCCCGAGGACGACCACCCGCGCCGGGGCCACCCCGGAGACCCCGCCGATGAGTACCCCGCGTCCGCCGTTGGCGCGCATCAGCGTCTGCGCGCCGACCTGCGGGGCCAGCCGCCCGGCGACCTCGCTCATCGGGAACAGCAGGGGCAGCGAGCCGTTCGGCAGCTGCACGGTCTCATACGCCACCGACGTCGTGCCCGCGTCCAGCAGCGCCCGTGTGCACGGCTCGCTCGCGGCGAGGTGCAGGTAGGTGAACAGGAGCTGGTCGCGCCGCAGCCGGTGGTATTCCTCGGCGATCGGTTCCTTGACCTTGAGCACCAGCTCACCGGCCGCCCAGACGTCGTCGGCGCTGTCGAGCACCTTCGCCCCGGCCGCGGCGTAGTCCTCGTCGCGGAGGGACGACCCTTCCCCCGCCCCGCGTTCGACGAACACCTCATGCCCGGCCGAAGTGAACTCGTGTACGCCCGCAGGCGTCACCGCGACCCGGTACTCGTGGTTCTTGACTTCACGAGGGACACCGATCTTCATCTCACGCTCCCGTCTGTTCCAAAGGCAGTGACGCTGAGCGTGCGGCACGACTGGAACGGCCAGAAGGGCCAGAATCCGCGCGATCGACGGGTCCAGTCCGTGGTCATAGCCTCGGGCTATGAGGTCCTCGTCAGGCACCGGCTACCGCCGCGTGCGCACCGGCCGCACCATGGCCGGGTGGGAACCCTGGCCATCACTTCGCTGGCGGCGGCGGCCGGGGTCGTCGCCCAGCGCCTTTCCGGTATGGGCCTTTCCCTGATGTGCGTGCCGTTCCTGGCGCTGACACTCGGCCCGCTCGATGCCGTCCGGCTCACCCTGTTGCTCGGTTTCCCGGTCTATCTCGCGGTCGCGATCACGCATCGGCGGTCGATCAGATGGGCGCAGGTCGCCTGGCTGACCGTGCCCGCGGTGGTGTGCACGCCGGTCGTCGCGCTCCTGGTGCGCAACGCTCCCGAACGTCCACTGCTGCTCGCCGCCGGCGGCTGCTGTGTCCTCGCCGTCGGCGTGCTGGCCAGTGGCGTGACCAGTACACGGCTGGCGGGGAGGACGGGTGCGATCGGCGCGGGCGTGCTGAGCGCGGCGATGAACTCCGTCGCCGGGCTGTCCGGCCCCGCCGTGGCGGTGTACGGGGCGAGCGCGGGCTGGGGCGCGGACGAGACGCGCGGAACGCTGTCGATCTACTTCTTCCTGCTCGGCCTGGTCGCGCTGCCGAGCCTCGGCTGGGTGGAGGTGCCCGTGAGCGTGCTCCTCGCGGTCGCGGGCTCGGCGCTGGCCGGCGATCTGCTGGGAAGAGCGCTGAGCCGCCGCGTCGGCGACCGGTCCGTCCGCTGGTCGGTCCTCGTCCTCTCGGCGGCCGGTGGCGTGCTGACGCTGGGACACGCCGCGTTCTGAACCCCGGGCCCGGATGGGAGACTGTCCGGGTGATCACCCGGCTCCGGTCCTGCTGGTCCGCGATCCGGTACCTGGCGGTCGGCGCGGCTTCTTCGATGGTCTCGTGGTTCGTGCTCGTCGGCATGTTGTTCGTGCTGCTGATGTGCCCGTTCGGCGTCGGGATCCCGGCGGTGCCGCACGCGCTCAAGCTGATCAGGTACCCGGTCAACTTCGAACGCCGTCGCGCCGCGCGCCTGCTCGACGAGCCGATCCCCGAGCCGTACCGGTCCGGGAACCCGGTGACCGATCCGGCCTCGCGCCGGGACCTCGGGTGGCTCGCCTTCCACGCCGCGACCGGTTTCGTCATCGGCATCTTCGCCATCGCCTTTCCGCTCGGCGGGCTCCGCCAGGTGGTCACCGCGTTCATCTGGCCGATGGTGCCGGGCGGAGTGCAAAGTTCACTCGGCTTCATGGTGACGTCGTGGCCGATGGCCGCCCTCAGCCTGATCACCGGTGTCGGCATGATCGCGCTCGTCTTCCTCTACCCCCGCTTGGCCCGGTGGCAGGCGTCCATCGCGCGCAAGCTGCTCGCGCCCGCACCCGGTGTCGTGCTGACCGACCGCGTCGTCGAACTGGCCGCGTCGCGTGCCGCCGCGCTGGAGGCGCACGGCGCCGAACTCCGGCGGCTGGAACGCGATCTGCACGACGGGACGCAGGCGAGGATCGCCGCGGTGGTACTGCAGCTCGGGATCGCCGACTCGATCTTCGAGAAGGACCCCCGGAAGGCGCGGGAGTTGCTGGGCAAGGCGCAGGACACCGCGACCGGCGCGCTGGCCGAACTTCGCAGCGTCGTACGGAGCATTTACCCGCCATTGCTGACCGACCGCGGCCTCGATGGCGCCGTCACGGCGTTGGCCGATCGCTGCCCCGTTCCGTGCACAGTGGACGTCCTGAGCAGCAGCCGCCGTCCTGCCGCCGTGGAGGCGGCCGCCTACTTCGTCGTCGCCGAGATGCTGACCAACATCACCAAGCACTCCGGCGCCGAACACGCCTGGATCACCCTCGACGGCACCGCCGACACCCTGCTCATCGAAATCCGCGACGACGGCCACGGCGGCGCCGACGAATCCGGCGGCTCCGGCCTGTCCGGGATCCGCAAACGCGCCGAGGCGTTCGACGGGACCTTGCACTTGTCCAGCCCCGCCGGTGGGCCGACCGTACTGAAAGTGGAGTTGCCATGCGGGTCGTGATCGTCGAGGACGACGCGCTGCTGCGCGAAGGCCTGGTGATGCTGCTGAACACGTCCGGCATCGACGTCGCCGCGGCGGTGGACGATGTGGACGAGTTCCTCGAACTGGTCACCAACGACCGTCCCGACGCGGTGATCACCGACGTCCGGCTGCCGCCGACCCACACCGACGAAGGTCTCCGTGCCGCCGTCAAGGCGCGGAAGATGCATCCGGGACTGCCCGTGCTCGTGCTGTCCGCACACGTCGAAACCGGCTACGCGGCGGAACTCCTGGCCGACGGCAAAGGCGCGGTCGGGTACCTGCTCAAGGAGCGGGTCGGGAAGGTCGAGAAGTTCCTCGACGCGCTGGACCGGGTCGTCAAGGGCGGGACGGCGATGGATCCCGAGGTGATCACCCAGCTGATGGCGCACCGTCGGGCGACCGATCCCCTCGAAGGACTGACCGCGCGCGAGCGCGAGGTGCTCGGGCTGATGGCGGAGGGCTACAACAACACGACCATCGCCGAACTGCTGGTGGTGAGCGATGGCGCCGTGCACAAGCACATCCGGAACATCTTCGCGAAACTCGGGTTGCCGGAGGACAGCGGGCATCGGCGGGTTCTGGCCGTGCTCGCCTACTTGAGCGGGAAGCGCTGAGCTTCACAGTGTCGTGCCTGGCGGCCTGTTCCGTGAAGGCCTCCTTTGAGGGACTCTGGGTCCCTCAAGGAGGCCTTCATTTGTGTACCTACGTCTGACCTGCGGGTTGGTGGGTGGGTCGTGAGGTGATGTCACCACCAGGTCGATGGACGTCGCGCGTGATTGAAGGCGGAACTCGCGTGATTGGAGGCCGATCTCGCCCGTGACCGGGTCCGCCGTGAGTTCCGCTTCCAATCACGCGAGTTCCGCGTCCAATCACGCGTGATCGCCACCCAATCACGCGTGTCACGCCTAAGGCCACACGTCGACCAAGGGGATCTCAGAGCGCGAGCCCCGAGTAGTGGGTAAGCAAATGCGGTGCCCCAAGGAGGCCTTCACGGACCGGTGGCGGGGTAGCGCCAGCACCACCCCGCGACGGGGGTCACTCCCCTGTTCGCCCGGCCCGCCGTTCCATAACGTCTTTCCCATGAACGACACCAAAAACGCCGGCGGCACGATGGTCACCGCTTCCCTCTGGCTCGTCCTCCTCGTCAGCGCCGCCGCCAACTCGATCGGACAGTTCGCGGGCATGGACTGGACCCTCCGCATGATCGCGGGAGGCGTCTCGGTCGTCTGCATCGTGCTTCTGGTCATCCGTTACGTGGCACGGCGCCGCAGCTAGACCTTCGGTGTCGCACGCACTCCGTGGTGCATGTACGGCTCCCCTGTCGGCAGCGTGTAGAAGGTGACCGGCATCCAGGTCCGCGCGCCCGGCTCACGGCAGACGTAGAGCGAGTCGGTCACCGGGACGAGGTCGAACTCCTGCGTCTTCTCCGGCATGAGTTCGGCGAGCGGTCCGGTGGCGGTCTGCCGGAGCCGGAGTCCGTCGCCTTCGGACAGTACCTCCATCGTCACGCCGGCTCGTTCGTAGACACCGACGTGCCTCGAACCGTCGACGGTGACCGGTGTCGCGGGCGGCTCCAGCGGCCGCGGCATCGCCACGTCGGCGAGTTCGGCGAAGATCTCGCGGTACAGCTCCTGGAACAGGTCGCGGGTGTTGCCGCCGTTGGTGAGCAGGGTGACGGCCAGCCCTTGGTCGGGCAGCAGCCGCAGGAACGCGGACTGTCCGATCGTGTTGCCGTCGTGGCCGATGACCCGCCGTCCGCTCCAGTCGTCGCGGATCCAGCCGAGACCCCAGGAGTCGCCGAGCGAGTGCTTGTCGGGGATGTCGGCCTGCTTTTCGGCCATCGCGGCGACGGACGCCGTGGTCAGGATCCGCTCGCCGGACGGCGTCAGGCCGCCCGTCAGGTGCAGGCGGGCGAAGCCGAGCACGTCCTTGGTGGTGGCGGTGATCAAGCCGGCCGGGCCCATGTTCCTCGGCAGGCCCCAAATCGGTGCGGGCCGCGGTTCCTCGTCCTCACCGGCGACGTGACCGACGGCGGCGCGGAACATCAGTGCTTCCTCGGGCAGCGTCACGGTGTGGGTGAGGCCGAGCGGGGTGAACAGTTTCTCCCGCATCGCCGCGTCCCAGGTCTGCCCGGTGAGCTTCTCGATCACCCGGCCCATGAGCACGAAACCCGAGTTGCAGTACGAGAAAGTCTCGCCGAGCGGATGGTTCTGCGCGGCCTGGTCGAGGATCTCGACGTAGCGCTCGAGGGTGTCGTCGCCGCGCCCGGTGTCGGTGAAGACGTCTCCGTCGATCCCGCTGGTGTGCGTCAGCAGATGCCGCATGGTCACCTGTTTGGCGACGTCCGGATCGGCCAACCTCAGTTCGGGGACGACGTCGGAGATCGGCGCGTCCAGGTCGAGGAGTCCTTCGTCGACCAGTCGCATCACCACGGTCGCGGTCCACACCTTGGAGACCGAGCCGATCTGGAACACCGAGTCTTCGGTGACTTCGACGCCGGTCGCCGTGTTCAGCACGCCGTGGGACACGTGGGTCTCCGCGTCGTCCCCGAGCCGCGTGATGCCCAGCGCCGCACCGGGAACGCGGTACTTGCGCGCGAGTTCGGCCAGCCGCCGCTGCCAGTGCGCCGCCTCGATCGGCACACGAGACACCCCGTCCGCCGGGGCCGCGTACTGCTCGACCCATTCGAGCACGCGCCGGTTGAAGTCGACGCGGTGCGAGGGCGGTCCGTCGAGGATGAACAGATGCGAGGCGCCCGGGTACAACACCAGCCGGGTCGGGACGCCACGCGCACGCAGCGCGCCGAACCACTGCTCGGCCTGGCCGACCGGGCAGCGCTCGTCTTCCGCGCCCTGGATGATCAGGGTCGGCGTCCGCACCTGGTCGACCTTGGCGAACGGCGAGAACTCCGCGTAACCCCGGGACCGGTCGCCGATCTCGCGGACGGCCAGGTAGTGCCCGGCGTCGGAGGTGCCTTCCATACTGGTCAGGTCGCTGACCACGCCCCCGGAGACGGCAGCGGCGAAGCGGTTGTCGCGGCTGGTCAGATAGCAGGTCATGAAACCGCCGTAGCTGTACCCCGCCACGGCGAGCCGGTCGGCGTCGGCGATCCCTTCGGCGACCAGGTGGTCCAGCGGTTCGAGGAAGTCCGCGGCGTCGGCGACACCCCAGCCGCCGACGGCGCCCGTGTAGAAATCCTCGCCGTAGCCGTCGCTGCCGCGCGGGTTGAGCAGCAGCACCGCCCAGCCTCGCGCGACGAGCGCCTGGTGGTAGAGGTGGATCCAGTCGGCCGCGCCGTTCCAGGCGTTGTGCGGGCCGCCGTGGATGTCGAGCAACAGCGGCGCGGCCTCCGGCCTGGCGGGGTCACGCAACAGCCAGCCATGGACGACGGTGCCGTCCGCGATGGTGAATTCCCGCTCCTCGTGGCGGAAGAGTTCCACCTCGGCGACCGAGACACCGTGCTTCGTCCGCACGTCGACGGCGCCGGTGGCCTGATCGACGACGGCGATCTCGCCGAACGAGGTGGCCGTGGCAAGGGACACCACGATTCTTCCGTTCGCGGTGTCCATTCCGGACACGACGCGGTCCGTGCCTGCCAACACCGCGCGCGGATTTCCGCCATCGGTGTCCACTTGGTACAGATGGGTGCAGCCGCGGTCGCGGAGACCGAACAGCACGGACCCGCCGTCCGCGGTCAGCTTCGGCAACGCGCCCGGATAGCCGGCGCCGCCGACCATCACGTTCCGGTCCAAAGTGGACGCCAGGTCCACAGGATCGCCACCGTCGAGCGGGACCCGCAGCAACCCGATGTGGCCGACTTCGGTGTCGACCCGGCCCGCCACCAGGAGCTCGCTCCCGTCCGCGGTCCAGGCGACCGTTCCCACCATGCCCTCGCCGGAGCCGATCAGTCGCGGTTCGGCGGCCTTCGTGGTCACGTCGAGAACATAGGCGCCGGAACGGAAGGTCAGGTCCGCGTCGGCGTCCCGTCCGGCCGAGAAGGCCAGCTGCGTCCCATCGGGTGACCAGGCGGGATCACCCGCGTGCCAATCACCGAAGGTCACCTGCCGGACCTCACGCGTGGCGACGTCGAGGACGTGCAGATGCTTGCGGATGGTCTTGATCAGCCCGGCGCCGTCGGCCTTGAAGTCCAGCCGGTCCGCCACCACCGGGGCGTTCGGCGCGGGATCGCCGCCCGCCAGGTCGATCGCGGCCGAGAACGCGATCTTGCCGCCGTCGGGGCTCCAGACCGGGGCACCCGCCCCGAGCGGCAGTTCGGTGATCCGTTCGGCCTCACCGCCCGACGACGGCAGGAACCACACCTGCGGCGGGCCGTCCTCGGCACGGAGGAACGCGATCCGCGTGCCGTCCGGCGCCCACATCGGCGCCAGGTCGGCGGTTCCGCGCGTGAGCTGCCGCGCTTCGCCGTCGGCCGCGCCGACCTCCCAGAGCGTGTGTTCGTTCCGGTCCTCGTCGCGGTTCGCGGTGCGCAGGACGTAGACGATCCGGTCGCCGTCCGGCGACAGCGAAGGCTGGCTGGGGACGGCGATTCCGTACAGGTCGTCGAGACCGAGACGTCGGGTCATGATGCGGTCGCTCCTCGGGGGATCGTGAGCCGGCGGCTCTCGTTTTCGCTGAAGTGGCAGGCCGCCGAGTGACGTCGATGTGCCACGTTTTTGATGGGCACCGTGTCGGCGGGGTCCGCCTGGAGGCAGAGTTCTCGGTCGGCGCGGACGAGCGGGCCGACCGGGCAGCGGGTGTGGTAGCGGCATCCGGACGGCGGATGGTGCGGGTCGGCGGGCTCGGTGTCGGCGGTCGCCTCGTCCGCGCCGGTGTCGAACAGCGACGTGTGCGCGGAAGGCGCCGCGGCGAGCAGGTCGCGCGTGTACGGATGCTGCGGATCGCCGAGCACCTGCTCGGCAGGGCCGACTTCGACGATCCGGCCGAGGTACATCACGGCGACGATGTCGCTGAGATAGCGGATCACCGCGAGGTTGTGCGAGATGAACAGCATCGACAGGCCCAGCCGCCGTTGCACGGACCGGACGAGGTTGAGCACCGCGCCCTGCACCGAGACGTCGAGCGCGGAGGTGATCTCGTCGGCGATCAGCACGTCGGGCCGCCCGGCCAGCGCACGGGCGAGCGCTACCCGCTGGCGCTGACCGCCGGAAAGCTGCCCCGGCAAGTGGCCCGCGCGTTCGGGATCGAGGTTGACCAGCTCCAGTAGCCGGGCCACCTCCTCCCGGCGCGCCGCGCGACCGGGAAGCACGCCACGCGGAATCGCTTCGGTGATCGACTCCCCGATGCTCATCCGTGGATCCAAAGAGGAATACGGATCCTGGAACACCATCTGCAGCGGAGGTCGCCGGGGCAGCTTCCGGACGTCGACGCCGTCCAGCAGGACCCGTCCCTCGCTGATCGGCGAGAGCCCGACCGCGGCACGGGCCAGCGTCGATTTCCCCGAACCCGATTCGCCGACGAGTCCGACGACCTGTCCGGAAGGGACGGTCAGCCCGACCCGGTCCACAGCGGTGAGTCCACGCCTTCCGCCGTACCGCACGCTCACCGTCTCGAAGACGAGATCACTCATTCCACACCTCCGGCGGTCACGGTTTCCTTGGCGGGCCGGGAAAGCGGCGCCGGGTACCAGCACGCGACGCGGTGCCCGGGTTCCACGCGCTCCAGCACCGGGTCTTCGAGACGGCACCGGTCGGTCACCGCGGGACACCGATCGGCGAAGGCGCAGCCGGTGGGCACGCGATCCGGTTCCGGCGGACGGCCGGGGATCACCGCGAGCGGCGCGTCACGATCGGTCTCGAGGTCGACCGTCGCGGCCAGCAGAGCCCGCGTGTACGGATGCCGCGGCGTCCCGGCCGACGGCAGGTCCTCCACCACCCGGCCCGCGTACATGACCAGCATCCGCTCGCACGTCTGCGAAACGACCGCGATGTCGTGGCTGATCAGGATGATCGCCATGTCGCGTTCGGTCCTGGTGCGCGCCAGCAGCCGCAGCAGTTGCCGCTGCACGGTGACGTCCAGCGCCGTGGTCGGTTCGTCGGCGATGATCAGCTTCGGGTCGCCCATCAGGCCCATGCCGATCATCGCGCGCTGCCGCATCCCGCCGGAGAACTCGTGCGGATACTGCCGCGCACGCCGTTCGGCCGCCGGGATCCGCACCGCGCGCAACCGGTCCACGGCGCGTTCGAAGGCCTTGGCGCGTGGAAGTCCCTGATGTTGTTCGGCGACCTCGGCCAGCTGGCGGCCGATCCGCCTGGTCGGGTTGAAGGAGGTCATCGGATCTTGGAACACCATCGCCAGCGACGTACCGAGCAGGCCACGCAACTCCCGTTCCGGCGTCGTCAGCAGGGGTTTCCCGGCGAATTCGAGCCGGTCCGCGGTGACCACGGCCGGTGCTTCGACCAGCCGTGACACCGCCAGGCCGGTCAGGCTCTTCCCCGAACCCGACTCACCGACGACGCCGATCGCCTCGCCCGCGCGGACGGTGAAGCTCACCCCGCGCACCGGAACGGTCCAGCCCGACGGACGCGGGAACGCCACCTGGAGGTTCTCCACGACCAGCACGGCGTCGTCGTCGCGTTCGAAGGACTCCCGTGCCGGGGAGGCCGGCCGTGGCGCGAGCTTGCGCAGCCCGGTCCGGACGCCGATCACGCCTGCCACGGTCTCTCCGACCAGGTTGAAGGCGAGCCCGGCCAGCACCACCGCGACGCCGGGCGCGAGCGCGGCCGCCGGGTTGACGTAGATCCCGTTGAGCCCTTCGCCGAGCAGCCGTCCCCAGTCGTAATCCGGTGCCTGCACACCGATGCCGAGGAACGACAGCCCGGAGAACGCCAGCAGACAGGCACCCGCACCGATGGTCGCGTTCACCACCAGCGGTTCACCGATGTTGGGCAGGATGTGCCGCACCAGCAACCGGATCCGGCCGACGCCGGAGATCCGCGCGGCGGACACGAAGTCCTGGCCCGTCACGGAAGCCGACAACGTCTGCGCCAACCGCGCGAACGCCGGGGCCAGCGCGAAACCGACCGCCAGCACGGCGCCGTGGGTCCCGACCCCGAAGATGACCGAGAAGAACAACACCAGCAGCAGCCCGGGGAACGCGACCGCGATGTTCACCGCCGAGGTGACCAGCCGGGCGGCCGGCCGGGGCAGCAGCGAAGGCAGGGTGCCGAGGACGAGTCCGGTCACCACCCCGATCACCGTCGCGAGCAGCGCCAGCAGCACCGAAAGCCGGGTCGCCACCAGGACACGGAAGAGGATGTCGCGGCCGAGGTCGTCGGTACCCAGCCAATGCGCGGCGGACGGGCCCTGGCCGATCGCGTCCGTGTCGATCGCGAAGGCGTTGTCGTGCCACAGGATCGGGGCCAGCACCGCGAGCGCGATCACCACCAGCAACAGGGCCGCCGCGAACCCGCCCACCGGGGTGCGCAGGGCCGCGGCCCATTTCGCTCCGCGCCGATTCGCCATTCCGATGGTGACCACTTAGTTCTCCCGGATCGTCGAACGCGGATCGAGGACGGCCAGCAGCACGTCCACCGTCAGATTCACCAGCAGGACCCCGATGCCGTAGACGAGCACGATGCCCTGCACCAGCGGATAGTCCTTCTGCAGGATCGACTGCGCGATGGTGGAACCGAGACCGGGCCAGGCGAACACGTTCTCCACCAGCACCGTCCCGGCGACCATCCCGGTCAGCATCAGCCCGCCCATGGTCAGCGTCGCGGTCAGCGCGTTCGGCAGCGCGTGCCGCAGGTAGACCAGCCGCGCGGGTAGCCGTTTGGCCCGCGCGGTGCGGATGAAGTCGTGGCCCAGCACGGAAAGCGTCTCCACCCGGACGATGCGGGAGAGCACCGAGGCCGGACCGAGCGCCAGCGCGATCACCGGGAGCACGAGCGAACCCGCCCCGTCGCTCCCGGCCACCGGGAACCAGCCGAGCCGGACCGCGAAGAACGCGACCAGCGCGACCGCGAGCAGGAACTCCGGGATGGCCGCGAGCAGCACGGTCGTCGAGGTGAACGCCAGCTCACTGCCACGCCGCCGTCCGCCGCGGGTCAGCACGGCGAACAGGAGGCCCAGTGGGATCGCCACCGCGATCACCACCGCGAAAGCGGGCAAGGCCAGCTGGAGGGTGGCGGGCAGCCGGTCGCCGATCACCTCGGAGACCGGCTGCCCGCTCGTCATCGACGTCCCGAAGTCACCGGTGACCACTCCGCCGAGGTAGTGGACGTACTGCAGCCACAGCGGATCGTCGAGGCCGAGTGCCGCCCGTCGCGCGTTCACCAGCTCGACCGGCGCGGTCAGCCCGAGCGCCGCCCGGACCGGGTCGCCGGGGATCAGCTGGATCATCAGGAACGCCGTGGTGATCAAGACCCACAGCGAGACCACGAACCGGCCGAGGCGACGCATGGCGAACGACAGCCAGGGACTGCCGCGCAACCCGGACGGGGCGACCGCGACCGCCATCAGCCGTACATCCGGATCGACGACGGCTCGACCGAGCCGAAACTGACCTTGAACCGCGCGTTGCTGCCGAAGGTCGGGATGACCGAGTTGACGTAGGGCACGACGTCCAGTCGCTCGATGAGCGCCGTCTCCGCGGCAAGCCAGGTCGCGCAGCCCGAATCACCCGGCATCCGCGCCGCCTGTGCGGCCTGTGCCGTGTACCGCTCGTTCTCGATATGCGCGAAGTTCGTGCCGGCCGGCGGTTTCGGCCCCGAGACGAACGGGACGGCCTGGCTCGGCAGCAACAGGGTCACCGGCGCGAGCGAGATGTCCCACTCACCGGTGTTGAACAGCACCTGGCTGGTCCCCGGGCTGTCGAGGCCCTTGAGCGTGACCTCCGCGCCGGCGGCCTTCCACGACTGCTGCATCAGTTCGGCGGAGGGCGCCATCGTCGGCCCCACCTGGGTGCCGTAGATGGCGGTCAGCGCGAGCCGCTTGCCGTCCTTCACCCGCACGCCGTCCGCTCCCGGCTTCCAGCCCGCCGCGTCGAGACCCGCCTTGGCGGCGGCGACGTCGAACGCGGGAAGCTTCCCGCTCACCGCGTCGCCGGTGCACGCCCTGGGTTCGGTGGTGACCATTCCCTGGCTGGGCGCCCCGGAACCACCGGTGAGCACCTTGCCGATCTGGGGCAGGTCGAGTGCCTGCACCAGCGCGCGGCGCACGGCGAGATCGGCTCCCGGGCGACCGGGCCCCTGGTTGAAGAACATCTCGCCCATCGGCACGACCTGTTCGCCGTGATACAGCTTCTGGGCGCGGAGACGCTGCTGGTCCTGACCGGTGATCCTGGCGCTGTTGAGTTCACCGGACAGCAGCAGGTTCGCGGCCGTCGTGGTGTTCTGGATGACCCGGAAGACCACCTTCTCCGGCAGCCCCGGCTGCTCACGCTGCCACTCCCCCGGTCCCCACGCGTAGTCCTTCCGCCGGGTGAGGGTGTAGTGGTCGTTCGGCACGATTTCGGTCATGGTGTACATGCCGGTGCCGTATTTCCCCTTGGCCAGCGCCTGCCGATCGGTGACACCCTTGCCGCAGACGATCGGCAGCCCGCCCACGTTGCGCAGCAGGAACGCGTCCGGTGCCCCGCTGGTGACGGTGACCTTCCGGGCCGCGTCGTCCGCGGTCGCCTTGGTACCCGGCGCGATCGCGAGTCCGGCCATCGGGGACTTGTTCGCGGGGTCGCCGATGAAGCCGATGTTCGCCGCCACATCGCTCGCGGTCAGCGGCGTGCCGTCGTCACAGGTGATCCCGCCGCGCAGGGTGAAGGAGGCGGTAGTCGTGCTGGCCTCCCATTTCTCGGCGAGCCCCGCGATCGGTTTTCCGGTCTCGTCGAGGTTGATCAGGCTGTCGTAGAGATAGCGGCCGATGTCCAGCGCGACCGAGAGCACGGTCATCGCCGGGTCCAGAGCTCCAGGGTCGGTACCGATCGCCATGGTGAAGGTCTTTCCTTCGACCGGTTTCTGGTTCGCGGTCCGGTCCTGTCCGGATTGCGACGTCCCCCCGCACGCGCTCACGGTCAAGGCCACCACGCTCGTGATCGCGGCGGTGAGCCGGGCTTTCTTCATGCGGTTCTCCTACTGGGTCACGCTCTACGCGCGGAGGTGGGCGACGGCGAGGCGGGCGGCCTCGCCGATGGCGGAATCGACCGCGGGCAGGCGGTCGGCGAGGGATTCGGCGCGGGTGAACACCGCGACGGCGTACCGGCGACCGTCCACATCGGTCACCACACCCGCTTCGTTGCGGACGGCGGGCAGCGTCCCGGTTTTCGCCGCGATCGTCACCCCGGCCGGGAACCCGGACGAGATCCGATGCGGCCAGATCTGCTGGGCCATGATCGCCCGCACGCGTTCGCAGGCGGCCGGGTCGCCCGCGCGGTCGGTCCAGATGGCGTCGAGCAGCGTGGTGATCTCGCGCGCGGTCGACGCCGTGGTGCGTTCCGGATCGAGCACCGAAAGCTTCCAGAGCTGTTCCGGCGTCGCCGCGGCGAAGACGGCTTCCAGATCGTCGTCCGGTTTCGCGCCGAGGTCGGCGATCACCGAGGCGAAGAGGTCCTCGCAGCAGCCGATCAGCCGGGTCCTGGTGAGTCCGAGGTCGGTCAGGACCCGGTCCACCGCTTCCTGCCCGACCCGGTGGTAGACGACGTCGGTCGCGGCGTTGTCGCTCATCGTCAACATGAAATGCGCGAGGTCGCGCCAGCTCATCTCGACGTCGTCCGCACAGCCGGCGGTGCCGATCCCGCCGATCCGGTACCGCGCGGTGACGCGGGTCCGCTCGGTATCGTCGAGCCGTCCGGCGGCCACCTCACGGGCGAAGGCGACCGCCACCGGGATCTTGAACACGGACGCGAGCACGACCGGATCGTCGGCGCCGACGCCGACTTCGGGACCATCGGGGACGCCGACCTCGCGCGCGTGCACGAATCCGCGCGCCCCCGCGTTCGCGAAGACGGCCTCGATCTCGGCGCCGATTCCGGTCACCGGCTCACCCGCCGGTCCGCCCGTCCGGTGTGGACGTACAGCGCCCGTCCGTTGCCGTCGTCGCCGACGAAGGCGTGCGGGAGGTGCAGGCCGAGCTCACCGTGCTCGGCGACCAGGGTGTCGCCCTGGTAGCCCAGCAGCCGGTTCTTCTCCGGCCCGGAACCGAGGTCGGCGAACACGCCCTTCGGCGTCCGTTCCAGCCACAGGCCACCGTCCTCGTCCTGGCTCACGACGATGTCCGCGACCTGCGACGAGTACTCGCCCACATAGCGCGACGGATCCGCCGGGGCCTCCGCGGCGTTGGGCTCCGGCAGCGGCGGGACCTCGACGCCCGCCAGCTCGCCCAGCACCTTCCCGAAGACGTCCCGGTAGAGGTGCAGCGGTTTGCCGCCGTTGGTCAGCAGCGCCACCGCGACATTGCTGCCCGGCACCACCCGGAGGAACGCGGACTGGCCGATGGTGCCGCCGTCGTGGCCGATCACGGGGCCGCCGTCCCAGTCGAAGATCATCCAGCCGAGCCCCCACGCGCCGCCCATCAGGCCGAGGTAGGGCAGTTCGACCTGGCGTTCCCACATGGCGCGCGCGGTTTCCGGCTTGAGCACCTGGGTGCCGTCGTCGGCACGGCCCTCGTTGAGGTGCATGCGCACGAAGGTCAGCAGGTCGCGCGGGCGCATCGCGAGATGCGAACCCGCCGGGACGTTCGACCGTGTCAGTGCCCAGACGGGTGCGGCCACCGGCTCCTCGTCCGGCGACGGCTGGACGTGGCCGATCGCGGCGCGATACCGGATCGCGTCGTACGGTCCGGCCGCGGCGTGGGTCAAGCCGAGCGGGACGAACAGGTGGTCACGCAGGCAGTCGTCGTAGGACTTGCCGCGCAGGACCTCGACGATCCTGCCGAGCACGCAGTACCCGGCGTTGTTGTAGGAGAACATCTCCCCCGGCGGGAACAACTGGGGCACGTCGGAGAGCGTGGCCACGAGCTTGGCGACGCAGTCGTCGCCCTGCCCGGTGTCGGTGAAGATGTCGCCCTCGAAGCCGGAGGTGTGGCAGGTCAGCTGTCGTACGGTGATCCGCGACGCCGCGTCGTCGTCCGCGAGGGTGAACTCGGGAAGGTAGTCACGGACCGGCTTGTCGAGATCCAGCCTGCCCTCGTCGACGAGCTGCATCGCCAGGGTGGTCGTCCACACCTTGGTGATCGATCCGATCTGGAAGACGGAGTCCACTGTGGACTCGACCCCGATGTTCTTGTTCAGCACACCTGCCGCGTGGTCGATCACCTCTCCGCCCGCGAAGACCGCGACGGCCGCGCCGGGCACCTGATGCTTCTCCAACAGGGCGGAAAAGTTCTCCGCGAGCCAGGTCTCGATTTCGGAAAGTTTCGACATGCGCACCTCTTGTCCGTGGAAAGGGCGGTCCGGCGGTTCCCGGAATGCTAGGACGGTGACAGGCGTCACCGGTTCGTGCGGAACGACGAGAGCGACGGGAAAATTCATCCGGGCGGACGAATCATTCGCTCCCGGCCTCGGGAAGCCTGAGCCATTCGACGGCCTGCGCGGCGGCGAACCCGATGAACGCGTCCCGCTCCGGCACCCTCGACCGCCCGTCGACCGCTTCGGTGAAAATCCCTACCGCGTAACGGCCGCCATCCGGGTACTCGACCACGCCGACCTCGTTGCGCACCGAGGGCAGGGTCCCGGTCTTGCCGCTGACGCGGATCCCGTCGTCCGGGAACCCGGACCGCAGCCGGTGCGGCCACACCTGGAGTTCCATCCAGCGCCGGACGTCCGCGCACGCGACCGGCGCGGCCGCCTCGTCCCGCCAGATCAGCGCGAGCAGCCGGGTGATCTCTTCGGCGGTCGTGGCGCAGGTGTGCTCCGGGCGCAGGGCGCGCAACGCGGCGATCCGCTCCATCGGGAGATCCGCCAGCAGCCTTTCGTCGTCCTCGTAGGAGATCCCGAGATCCTCCCCGATACCGCCGAGCACCTCCCCGCAGTCCTGCGGCACGGTGGTCTGCTCGAAACCGAGTCGCCGCAACGACTTTTCCGTCGATTCCTTCCCGACCCGGTCGAGGATCAGGTCGGTCGCGACGTTGTCGCTGATCCCGATCATCAGGATCGCGAGGTCGTACCACGACATCGTGATCTCGTGCCGGAAGGTGGCCAGGCCGTACGGGCTCGGAGTCGGATGCCCCGGCGGGACGGCGATCCGCTCACCGAGGTCGAGCCCGCCCTCGGCGGCCTGCCTCGCCAGCTCCAGGGCGATCGGGACCTTGAAGACCGACGCCGTCACGACGGGGGTGTGCTCATCGACGCCGATCCGCCGGGTGCCGTCGACTTCGGCCGCGTGCAGCCGGACTCGGACACCGACCTCCTTCGCGCGGTCGTTGATCGTTTCGATGACTTCGGACGCGGTGGGCATGGGGCTCCTGTCTACTTTGGAGGGAGAGGGCCACGTTGGGGTTCGGTACAGGTGGTCGTGAGTGGCGATTCGGGTTAGAACCCGAATCGCCACTCACGACGCCGAGCTGGGACTCGCCGGTGCGAACGAGAACTGCCCCGGGTTCTGCGGCACCCAGAACGCCATCACGGCGGTGAGGAAGGTGGTGCCGATGAGGAAACCGAACGCGGCGGTGTAGGAGAAGGTGTCGGCGAGCCAGCCCATCGCCACCGGCGCGACCGCGCCTGCCACCTGGCCGCCGAAGTTCATCACTCCCATGCCGATCCCGGTGACCGCGGTGGGGAGCACCCGCAGCGGTAGGCCGAAGACGGCCATCGTCGCCATGCCGAAGACGGCGAGGGCGAGCGTCTCGTAGACGGTGAACTCCGCCGTGCTGTCCGCGTTCACCATCAAGGTCAGCAGCACCACGGTCACCAGCGCGATCGAACCGAGGTACCAGCGGCCGTGATCGTGGAAGTACCGGTCGAACAGCCAGCCGCCGAGGATGGTCGTCCCGATGCTGACCAGCATCGGGATCGCGGCCAGAACCCCGGTCTGACTCAGCGACAGACCCCTCGACTCCAGCAGGTAGCTGGGCACCCAGGTGATCATCCCGTAGTTGAGCATGTTGGTGACGCAGAACAGCAGGGTGAACTTCCAGATCACCGGCGACTTCAGCACCTGTTTGCGGGATACCTCGGGGGTTTTCACCTCGTCGCGCGGAAGGCTGCTCAGTGCCTCGGGCAGTGCCTTGGGCAGCATCGTCCACACGATCACCCCGATGATCGCGCCGATCCCCGCCATCCAGAAGAACGTGTGCCGCCAGCCGATCGCCATCAGCAGCGGGCCGACGATCAGCGGCGCCAGCCCGGCGCCGATCCCGCCGGCGGACAACATCACGCCGGTCACCGTCGCGCGGTTGCCGGGGGTGGTCCGTTCGGCGATCGCCTTGAACGAGGCCGCCGGGAAAAGCCCTTGGCACACACCGAAAAGGCCGCGGACGACGAGCAGCATGCCGAAGGTGCCCGCCATCCCGGTCATCGCGGTGAACGCCGACCAGAGCAGCAGCGTGACCAGCATCGGCCCCCGCGAGCCGTACCGGTCGGCGAGGAATCCCGCCGGGATCTGGCAGACCATGTAGACGAGCGCGAACACGGTGACGAGCCAGCCCTGTTCGGTCTTGCTGAGCTCGAATTCGGCGCCGATCATCGGCAGCGCCATCCCGATCGAGAAGCGGTCGATGTAGTCGACCGCCCAGGCGAACACCATCACCACCATGGTGATGAGCGCCGTCCGGTTGATCCGCCGCGCTGTCCAGGTGTCCTCGTTGACCACTGCCGTCATGGCGCCTCCGCGGGAAACTTTGGGAGAGAAGGAGAACGGCGCGAGCGTGGCGCCGATCACTCATTCTGAAACGCGTCCGGCGGGCGGAGTTCGTGCGATCACACGAACATCGGCCGTCGTTTCGGGGCGGTCAGACCAACGTCAGTCTTCGATGCCGGGCGGCCCGGTCCTCGCGTCGTGGGGCAGCAGCCGCAGTTGCAGCATCGCGGCGAACCGCTCCCCCGCGTCGTCGAGGTCGATCTCGCCGACTTCGGCGAGCCGGCGTAACCGGTAGCGGAAGGTGTTCGGATGGACGTAGGCCGAGGCGGACGCGGCGCCGATGTCCCCGAAGGCGTCCAGCCAGCAACGCAGGGTGTGCACCAGTTGTGACTGGTGCTGGGCGTCGTAGGCGAGCAGGCGCGCGACAGGTCCTGTCGCGACGTCTCCCCTGGCCGCGGCGAGGTCGGCCAGATCCAGCATGAGCGCGTCGACGTGGACGTCGTCGGCGGTCGCGACGCGTTTGGCTCCACCGTTGCTCAGCAGCACGCGCAACGCCCGGTCGGCGCCGTCACGGGAGGCGTGGAGTCCGGAGGCGTCGAGCGCGAGCGGCCCGATGCCGATCGCGGCCGCCGCGCGGCGTCCGGTGCGTTCCAGGAACGTCGAGGCGACCCGCACCGAACGTTCCTGACAGTCGGAGTGGCCGCCGGGCATCGGCACGATGCCGTAGGCGACGTCGCCGACGAGCGCGACGGCCGAGCGGGGCTGGACGGCGCTCAGGTGCATGGCCAGTGCGTCGGCGACCCGCTGGCGGTCCGCGACCAGACGGAGATCGTCCTCGAGCGCGGGCGAACCGAGCAGGCCCATGGCGAGCACGATCGACGGCTGGCCGAGCAAGCCCAGCCGGGCGATGGCCTCCGGAGCCCCGGCGCCGCCTTCGAGTGCCGTGCTCACCAGATCCGCGCGCAGCCGCCGTTCGACGTCGGCACCCGCGCGCAGCCGGAGCATGTGCAACGCGACGAGCTTCGCGGCGTCGATCAGCGCCTGGGTCCGCTCGTCACTGAGCGGTTCCCGCACCGCCGCCCAGATCGACCCGAGCACCTCGTCACCCGCGCGGACGGCGAGCGCCACGCGGGGGATCACGATCTCGTGGGCGTCATAGCGTTCCGGGTCGACGTACACGGGCGCCTGGTCGCGGTACAGCTTCTCGAAGATGCCGTCCCGTTCCAGGTTGCGGGCGAACCGCTCCGGCACCTGCCTGCCGAGGATCGTTTCCACCCGGGACGGGTCCGCCTCGTCCTGGCGTCCGGAGAAGGCGAGGATCCGGTTGTTGCGATCCTCGATGGTCACCGGCGCGTCGATGAGCGCGGCGATCGCGTTGGCCAGTGCGAACAGATCGCCCGACGGCATTCCGCCGAGCGTCTGCGGCGATACCTCGCCGACGTCCTCTTCGGCGAGCAAGGTCCTGAGCATGGCGGCGAGCTGGGCCCAGGACGCGCCGCGCGCCAGCCCGAGCAGGGCGACGCCGGACGACTCCGCGGCACGCCGGAGTTCCGGCGCCGGGGTGACGGGAGACCGGACGACGAGCGCCGCCGCACCCCTCGCACCCACGTCGTGCAAAAGGCGGACGACCTCGTCCTGCTCCCGCACCCCGACGCCGAGCACGACGGCTCCGCCAGGGATGTCGGATTCGTCGTGCGGATCGTGGATGACCACCCCGCCGAGGTGCCTGCGGGTGGTCCGGCCGACCGCGACCGGCTCCAGGAGCACGTCCCCGAGGTCTTCGAGGACGCGCCCCAAACTCGTATGCGGCTTGCTGGGCACCGGTGTCAGCACCCCCCGAAGTTAAACCCGGTCTCGCCGAACCGATTGGTCCGAGCCGACCAAATCTAACCCCGGAATTCGTAGAACGCTACGAACCGATCCACGCTTTCTCCACGGTGACCTCGTCCAGCAGCTCAGGAATCGGAGTCACGCCGAGGCCGGGACCGGTCGGCACCGGCAGCTGCCCGGCCTCGAGCACGAACGGCTCGGTGATGTCGGTGCGGTAGAACCGGCCGGACGCCGAGGTGTCACCCGGCAGCGTGAAGCCGGGCAGCGAGGCCAGCGCGACGTTGGCCGCCCGCCCGAGGCCGGTCTCGATCATCCCGCCGCACCACACCGCGATCCCGTGCGCCGCGCACACGTCGTGCACACGGCGGGCTTCGAGGTAGCCGCCGACGCGGCCCGGTTTGATGTTGACGATCTGGCAGGCGCCGAGCTTGATCGCGTCCGCCGCCGCCCTGGCGGAGACGATCGACTCGTCGAGACAGATCGGGGTCCGGATGCGTTTCGCCAGCTCGGCGTGGCCGAGCACGTCCTCTTCTTCGAGCGGCTGCTCGATCAGCAGCAGGTCGAACGGGTCGAGCCGGGCGAGCAGGGGCGCGTCGCCCAGGGTGTACGCGGTGTTCGCGTCGACCTGCAGCAGCACGTCGTCACCGAAGCGTTCCCGCACCCGGCAGACCGGTTCGACGTCCCAGCCGGGTTCGATCTTGAGCTTGATCCGGACGTAGCCCTCGTCGAGGTAGCCGCCGACGACGTCGAGCAGCTGCGGGATCGAGTCCATGATCCCGACCGAGACCCCACAGGCCACGGAGTCGCGAGTGGACCCCAGTTCGGCCGCGAACGACCGGTCGTGCGCACGGAGTTCGGCGTCGAGGACCGCCATCTCCAGCGCCCCCTTCGCCATCCGGTGGCCCTTGAACTTCGCCAACAGGGGCGTCACCTTGTACGCGGTCACGTCCTCGGCCGCCAGCAAAGCCGGGATCAAGTGATTGCGCAGCACGTGCTCGGCGGCGTCGTTGTACTCCGACGAGTAAAGCGGCGCCTCCATCGCCACACATTCGCCCCAGCCCTCGCCCGCCGGGGTCACCGCGCGGACGAGCAGCAGTTCCCGTTCGGCCTGCGTTCCGAACGACGTCCGGAACGGGGCCACGAGCGGCATCCGGACCCGGCGTAGTTCCACACCGCTGAGTTTCACGACTGCTCCTTCGAGATCACGTACCAGCCGGCACGATCGAAACCGGCGACCTCGGCGTTGTCCGCCATCAGTCCACCGAGGACTTCGCGCAGGGCGACACGCCACGCGTTGCCGCGACCGGGATCGGTGCGGCGCAACCGTTCGATATCGGACGGGACGGCGACGAGGACGGTCGGCGCGTCGATGGAGCCGATGCTCGGACCGCCGTCGGAGCCGACCGACAGTGCCTTCGTCGCTCCCAGCGCTTCCGCGTCGATCAGGACCGGCTCACCGAAAGTGGCGGCGCGGACCGCCGGGCTCGCCAGCTCCCAGCCGACCATCAACCGGTCGGTGTCGCCCGAACCGTTGATGCTGTCCTCCATCGGACCGTAGAAGTCGGGCAGGTACCCGATCGGACGCGCGCCGAGCTTCCCCAGGTTGAAGTAGGCGTTGCGCCGCACCAGCGGGTCGAAGGTCCAGGTGATCACCGAGACGTCCTGGAGCAGCGCCCAGCCGCGCTGGTGCAGTTTGAGCGCGTGCCCGATCCCCCGGCCGGCGCCCGCCTTGGCGACTCCGGCGATGTGGCTGTGCAGACTCGCCTTCCCGGGATTCCCGAAGAAACCGAAACAGGCCCCCAGCAGTTCGCCGTGTTCGAAAGCGCCCGCGACGTAGTTCCCGGCCGAGGACATCGCCCGCAGCAACTCCGTGCTCACCGGCCGGGCGCCGGGCGCGGTCTGCCAGATCGACTCGAAGAGACCGACCACCGCGGCCAGATCGGCGATTTCGGTGAGTTCGCGGATTTCGACGCCCGAAGCCGCGGCCGCGGCCCGCGCGGCCGCGACGGCTTCGTCGCGCACCTCCCGGGTGACCAGGCTTTCCGCGTTCGTCGCAAGATTCGTCACGGGACGATCCTTTCCCGGCTCGGCGATGGAGTCACCGTCGTGCCGTACCAGATTCACCCGCGGGATTCGTCGCACCGGACGGACCCCGCTTCGCGAGCACGTTTTCCACGAGCGCGGCCAGCAAAGCGGTGCGCCGCGGCAGCTCCGTGACGACGACGTGTTCGTGATCCGCGTGTGCCCCGCCGCCGACGGCGCCGAGGCCGTCCAAGGTGGGGACGCCCATCCCCGCGGTGTAATTGCCGTCCGAGGCGCCGCCGACCGACGCGGAATTCAGTTCCCCGAGACCGAGATCGTCCGCCAGTTCCCGTGCCAGCGCGAACAAGCCCGCCGACGAGCCCGCTTCGAGCGGCGGCCGGTTGATCCCGCCGGTCACCCCGACCACGGCGTTCTCCAGTACCGGACGGAGGTCCCGCATGGCCCTGTCGACGCGGAGTTGCTCGGCCTCGTTCCACACGCGGACGTCGACGGCCACACTCGCGGCGGCGGGAACGGTGTTGACGGTCGTTCCCGCCGAGACGACGGTGGGTGTCACGCTGGTCCCCGATCCGGCATCGGCGAGGGCGGCCACCGCGAGGATCTGGTGGGAGATCTCGATTCCCGCGTTGACCCCCTTCTCCGGTTCGAGCCCGGCGTGCGCGGCCCGGCCCGTCACCTCGACCCGATAGTGGGAAACGCCTTTGCGGCGGCATTTCAACGCGCCGCCGTCGGCCGAAGCCTCCAGCACGAACGCCGCGTCGCAACCCGCCGCGGTCTCCTCGATCAGCGCGCGGGACGACGGCGAGCCGATCTCCTCGTCGCCCGTGACCAGAATGGACAGTCCGTCGCGGTCGGGCACGATCGCGGCGGCGTGCAGCGCCATCACCACGCCCGCCTTCATGTCGAAGCATCCGGGGCCGCGCAATACACCGTCCCGGATGGAAAACGGATGCGTCTCCAGCGAACCGTGCGGCCACACCGTGTCGTGATGACCGAGCAAGAGGACCCGGGTCGGCCCGTCGCCGAAACGCCAGCGCAGATGGGTGACGCCGTCCACGACGATCCACTCCGGTTCCGCGCCGAGTAGCCGTCGGCCCAGTCCGGCCACCACCTCGGCGCTGCGGGCCACCGCCTCGTGATCCGAGGACGGCGACTCGCAGCGGACCAGGGTTTCGATGTCGGCGAGCAGGTCGCTCATCGCGGCTCACCGCGCAGCGGCTTGCCGGGGAAGGCGTCCGTGCGCAGGTTCCCGTCGGTGACGACCGGGACCCCCGAGACGAACAGGTGCCGGACGCCGACCGACGGCCTGGTCGAGTCGAAGTAGGTCGCCGCGTCGGTGACGGTGTTCGGGTCGATCACGACGATGTCCGCGTCGGCGCCCACGTCGAGCCTGCCCTTGGTCAGTGCTCCGGGGGCGACCTCGTCGAGCACGCGCGCCGGCAGATAGGAGCAGCGCCGGAACGCCTCCAGCCAGGTCCAGGCCTTGCTTTCCCGCACCATCAAACGCAGCGTCTTCGCGTACGTCCCGGACGTGCGCGGATGCGTCGCGCCACCGGGCGGCAACGGCCATTCGGTGCTCTCGCTGGTTCCGTTCTTCCAGTACACGGGCAGCGCGTCGCTGGCGACGATGGCGTCGGGGAACGCGAGCGCCTGACGCAGCAGGTCGAGGTCGTGCACGCTGCTCTCGTCGAGGAACTCGAGGATGCACGGCGCGCCAGGGTCTTCGGCGCGAACCTGGAGCAGGCGGCCCTCGTCGGCGATGCGCTCCCCCGACTCCAGCATGATCACGCTGGACGGGGACAGACCCTTCATCTTCAACCGTTCGGGCGAGAGGAACGCCGCACCGATCCCGGTGCTGCCCGCCCCGTACGGATAGGCCTCGACGGTCACCCGCGAGCCGGCCGCACGGCCCGCTTCGAGCGCCGCGAGCACGCGTTCGATCTGGTGGCCGGACGTGCTGTTCACGTGACAGTGGTGCATCGCGGCCCCGGTCTCGGCCGCGACGATCGCGATCTCCGCCGAACCGTCGATGGGCGTCGCCGGGTTCACCTCGACCAGTTCACGGACGTGGGTGTACGTCGGTGCGCCCGCCTCCTTGGCCAGGCGGGCCAGCGCGAGGAACTCGGCGGGGTCGGTGTCGGGCGCGTAACCGAGGAGCACGCCGACGCCGAGCGCGCCCGCGGCCAGCTCACCGTCCACAAGGGACAGCCAGGCCGCCAGTTCCTTCGGTGACGAAGTCCGTTGCCAGGCCGGGTTTCCGAGCACCGCCAGCCCGCTGTCGATATTCGCGTCCGGTTCGATCCCGGCCAGTACCTGCGCCCGCGCCGCACCCCAGGACGCGGAGAACCCGTAGTGCAGCGGACGTCCCGCCGCGGCGGCCTCGGCGTAGGCCCGCTCGATCGGCATCAGCCCGGCTTCGAGGTCGAGCGCGGTCGTCACGCCGTCCATCGCCTGGAGCCGCTGGCCCGCGATGGTGTGCACGTGGCTGTGCAGGTCGATGAAACCCGGTCCGACGACGAGCCCGGTGACGTCGATCTCCGTGTCGCCCGCTTCCGAAGGCAGGCCCTGCCCCACGGCGGTGACCACCCCGTCCGTCACCAGCACGTCCGCCGTGCCGTCGAAGCCCGTCGCCGGGTCGATGACACGACCGCCACGCAAGACTGTCCGCATGCTTCGCCTCCTAGGATCGCCTCTTCATGGCGACCCTAGGAGGTTTCGGCGGACGTCCGTTCGTACCGCGCGACGAATCCGGCCCCCTCGGTCCATCCGCCCGCACGAACCCCGACGAGTGATCCCTGCGCTGTGAGGCGGACGGTATTCCAGGCGGCACCGAGCGGTCGGTGGCCCAGGGTGCGCCCAATGTGGCATTGGGGACACTCAGCGCCTCCAATGCCGCATCGGGCGCACCTTACGAGCCACCGACACGCAACCTTCGGCTCGGTAGCGGTCACGCGAGATCGCCTTTGCGTGTCCGCCAGGACTGGCCCGGCTAGCGGTTCCGGTGTTCGGCGATGATCTCCGCGTACCGGTGGCCGCTCGCCTTGACCGTGCGGACCTGGGTGTCGTAGTCGACCCGGACGAGCCCGAACCGTTTGCTCAGCCCGCTGTCCCATTCGAAGTTGTCGAGCAACGACCAGGCGAAGTACCCCTTCACCGGCGCGCCCGCTTCGCCCGCGCCCGCCACGGCCCCGAGATGTTCTTCCAGGTAGGCGATGCGGTCGGCGTCGTCGATCGAACCGTCCTCGGCGACCTTGTCGTCGAAGGCGGCCCCGCTCTCGGTGACGTAGATGGCGCGGGCGCCGTACTCGTTGGCGAGCCGGTGGATCAGATCCGCGAGGCCCTGCCCGTGGATCTCCCAGCCCATCGCGGTGGTGGCGGCTCCCTCGACCGGCACCTGCCGCGCGCGGGGCGCCGGACCGTCCGGGTCGTCCTCGACGATCTGGCGGAAGTAGTAGTTCAGCCCGTGGAAACCGACCGGGGCCGAGATCACCTCGAGGTCGTCCCCGAGCACGGGCGGTTCGACGCCGTAGACCTCGATCATGTCCGCCGGGTAGCCACGCCCGTTCGAGGGGTCGAGCCACCAGCGGTTGACGTGCCCGTCCATCCGCGCCGCCGCCTCGACGTCCGCGGTGGAATCCGACGCGGGCTCGATCCCGCTGAGGTTGACCACCAGGCCTACGTTGGCGGGCAGGGCGGCGTTCGCGGTGATCGCCTGCACCCCGAGACCGTGCGCGAGCAGAAGATGGTGCGACGCGTGGATCGCCTGTTCGAGATCCTTGATCCCGGGGGCGAACCGGCCTTCGAGGTAGCCGAGCCAGGCCGAGCACAGCGGCTCGTTGACGGTGTTCCAGTCCTTCACCCGGTCACCCAGCCGAGCCGCCACGACCGCCGCGTAATCCGCGTAGGCGTACGCCGTGTCGCGTTCGGGCCAGCCGCCGTCCGACTGCAACGCCGAGGGCAGATCCCAGTGGAACAGCGTGACGAACGGCCGGATCCCGGCTTCCAGCAACGCGTCGACCAGTCGGTCGTAATGGTCGAGGCCGAGCGCGTTGACCTCGCCCCGGCCGGTGGGGATCACCCGAGGCCAAGCGACCGAGAAGCGATACGCGTCCAGGCCCAGTCCCTTCATGATCGCGAGATCCTCCGGCCAGCGCCGGTAGTGATCGCACGCGACGTCGGCGGTGTCGCCGTTCAGGACGGCACCCGGGACCCGGACGAAGTCGTCCCAGATGGACGGGAGGCGGCCGTCGGCGTCGACGGCGCCCTCGACCTGGTACGCGGCGGTGGCCGCACCCCACAGGAAATCGGCGGGCAGGTGCAGATTCAAGGCGGACCTCTCTGTACGGAGCGACGGGCGGGTCATTTCACGGCACCGGCGGTGAGCCCGGCGACGAGATAACGCTGGAGCAGCAGGAATCCGGCGACGACCGGGACGGAGACGATCAGGGACGCGGCCATGACCTGGTTCCAGTACACCTGGACCTGGGTGGAGTACTCCTGGAGTCCGACGGCGAGGGTCCGGGTGCCCGAGTCGGTCATCACCGACGCGAACAGGACCTCGCCCCAAGCCGTCATGAACGAGTAGATCCCCACCGCCACGATGCCTGGCATCGCCGCGGGGATGACCACCCGGATCAGCGCGCCGAGCGGCCCGGTGCCGTCGACCATCGCGGCCTCGTCGAGCTCTTTGGGGATCGAGTCGATGTAGCCGGCGAGCATCCAGATGGCGAACGGCAGCGAGAAGGTCAGGTAGGTGATGATCAGTCCGAGGCGCGAGCCGTACAGGACGATGCCGGTGGTGTTGCCGATGTTGACGAAGATGAGGAACAGCGGCAGCAAGAACAGGATGCCGGGGAACATCTGCGTGGAGAGCACGGTCATCTTGAAGAAGTTCTTGCCCCGGAACCGGAAACGGCTCAACGCGTAGGCCGCGAAGATCGCGATCACCACCGAGAGGATCGCCGCCGATCCGGAGATGATCAGGCTGTTCACGAAGTACTCGGCGAGCGGGATGGTCTCCCAGATGTCGAAGAACGGCTGGATGGTCAACGTCGTCGGAAGCCACTCCCACTTGCCTTGCACGTCCCCGAGCGGTTTCAGCGACGACGAAACCATCGCGTACAACGGAACGAGGGTGAACAAGGCGAGGAAGCCGAGGACGAATCGGCGGGCCCAAGGGACCCAGCGAGGCTCAGACAACGGCGTTCCTCCTCCGCGCGGTCAGTCCCAAGTAGACGGTGCTGACGATCAGCAGGAACAGCAGCAACAGCACCGACATCGCCGAGCCGAGGCCGAAGTTCCAGGTCACGAAGGAACTCTGGTAGATGTGGATCGAGATCAGCGACGCCTCCTTCGGTGCGGACGCTCCGAAAAGGACATACGGCGTGTTGAAGTCGTTGAAGGTCCACAGGAACAACACCAGCAGGAGCACCTGGTTGACCGGCCGCAGCATCGGCTGGGTGATCGACTGGAACTGGCGCCACCAGCCCGCGCCGTCGATGGCCGCCGCTTCGTACAGTTCGCCGGGGATGTTCTGCAGCCCGGCCATCACGATCAGGAAGGCGAACGGCCAGTTCCGCCAGACCGACACCACCACCAGCGACCAGAAGCTGTTGTCCCCGATGAGCCAGAACGAATCCGTGCCCAGCAGGTCGTTCACCAGGCCGGTGTCCTTCTGGAACATGAACGACCAGGTGATCACGGCGGCGTACATCGGCAGCGCGTACGGCACCAGGAACAGCGTCCGGAGCAAGCCACGTCCGCGGAAGTTCTTCTGCATCAGCACGGCGGCCGAGGTGCCGAAGAGCCAGCAGAACCCGACCGAGAGGACGGTGTAGAGGACGCTGATCCAGAACGAACCGAGCAGCGACTTCCCCGCCGCGGAGTTGAAGTCGAGGACGAACTTGTAGTTGTCCAGTCCCGCCGCCGGGGCGGACGAGAAGTCCCTGATGGAGAACTGCGTCAGTTTGAAGAAGCTCATCACGAGCCCGGCGATCATCGGGATCACGTGGACGAGCAGTTCGAGCAGGATCGCGGGCAGCAGGAGCAGATACGGCAGCGCGACCCGGCGCCGTTTGCGCCGGACGCGATGGGGTCCGGGCGCCCCGGCCGCCTTCACGGCCGGGGCGTTGTCGAGAGCGGTCGGCATCAACTACCGGCCGCGATCTGCTGGTCCGCCTGGTTCAGCTGGTCCCGGATCTTGGCTCCGTCCACCGGCTTTCCCGCGGCGACGTCGGCGAACATCGCCTTCATCGCGGTGCCGATCAGGGTCTCGAACTGGGACTCCTGCGGAACCTGTGGCATCGGCTCGGCCGAATTCGCGAGCACGTTCTGGAAGACCTTGACGTCCTCGGTCTGGAAGGCCGCGTCGCCGTAAGCGTCCTGGACGGTCGGCAGCGAACCGTAGGTCTTGTTGAGCAACGCCTGTTCCTCCGCCGAGACCATGAACTTCACGAAGTCCAGCGCGGCGTCCGGATTCTTGGTGTTCTTGAAGACCGCCATGTTGATGCCCGCGACGAAGCTGGTCACTTTCCGGCCGTTCGGCGGCGCGGCGGCGGGCAGCGGGATCGGCGCTACACCGAGGTTCGCCATGTCCATCCCGATGTTCTTGAACGAACCCGCGGAGGCCTGGTTCATGAACATCGCGGCTTTGCCGTCCGACAGATCCTTGAGGGATTTGGCGGTGTCGGCGTACTCGGCGTTGGCCGGATTGACGATCTTGTCCTTCTGCATCAGGTCGACGAACTGCCGCACCGCCGCGACCGACGGATCCGAAGCCAACTGAGGTTTGCCCTCCGGGGTGAAGAACTGGGCGCCCTGCTGGGCGCCGAGGATCGCCGCATGGTGGCTGTTCTCGGTGACCTGACCCGCCTGGAGCGAGAGCCCCCACTGCCCCTTGTCGGGTTTGGTGAGCTTCTTGCCGTCCTCGACGAGTTCCTCCCAGGTGGCGGGCGGCTTGGTGATCCCGGCCTCGGCGAAGAGCTTCTTGTTGTAATACAGGCCGTACGCCTGGCCGTAGAGCGGTACGCCGACCGGCGGTTGACCGCTCGCCCCGGTGGCCGCCAGCGACGGGCCGAGGAACCGCGCCTTGCCGCCGACCTTCTCCAGCGCGGCGTCGTCGAACGGCAGGAACGCCCCGGTCGCCTGCAACGAGGCCGACCAGGTGTTGCCGATGTTGAGCACGTCCGGTCCCTTGCCGGAGGTGGTGGCGGCGAGGATCCGGTTGAGCAGATCCGTCCACGGGACGACCTCGAGCTTGACCTTGATCCCGGAGGCCTTCTCGAACTTGTCGAGTTCGGGCCGCAGGACTGCCTTGTCGTTGTCGAGACTGGTGCCCTGGTTGGACGCCCAGTACACGAGCTCCTTGGGAGCACTGGACGACGTGTCGCCGCCGCCGCATGCCGTCGTGGCGGCGGCCGCCAGCGCCAGGACGAGCGCGGGAGCGATCTTTCCGATTCGCATCGATGGTCCTCGGGGTGAGTGGCCAAGCCGCGTCCGGAGCCTGTGACCCGGGACACGTCTTATTTCAGGGCTTGAGTTAAGCCTTGGCCAACCTTGCCGTCAAGACCTTGAACGCCATTTCGTCCGCCTCGGCACCGTATCGTTCACCAGGGGGTTCCACCCAGGGTCGCGGGGCCGCGATCGACGGTGATCATCTTCTCGAAACGATAGCCGTCGAGATCCTCGTTGAGCACATTCTCTCCCGGCCGGGCCCGGTGGAACCTGAACGTCCCGTTCGTACTGCCGGCACTGACGACGCACCGCACCGGGACCGGCGCCGTCCTGGCGATTTCGAGCGCGAACCCGACGCCGTGGCGCAACATCAGGACCTGATCCGCCTCGGAGATCACCGGCTCGCCGTCCGGCAGGCGTCCCACCTCGACCGGCAGATGGTCTTCGAGATGGAAACCGTTGAAGGACCATTCCCAGCCGGTCAGGTCGGACTGGGTTCCCGGCGGCCGTTCAGCCCCGAAACCGAGCACTCCACCGGTCAGAACCACGCCGCCGGCGAGCATCTCCCGCAGCCCCGGCGCCAACCGGTCGGGCCCTATCGCGACGGGCAAGGGGCCGAGCGCCTCCACTGCCAGGTCGTTCAGGCGAACGTTGAGCACGGTCACTTCCCCGTCAGCACGTCGAAGGCCTCGCCTCGATGGACGGCGAACAGTTCGAGCGCCTTCTCACCGTCGCGAGCACGAAGAGCCGACGCCAGCCGACGGTGCTCGGCAGGGATGCTCGCGAGGTAGCCGTCGGAGCTCACGCCGATCCGGGTCAGCAGGAACAGGTACACCTGCGACCGGATCGCCTGCCACGCCTCGATGAGCCGCCGATGTCCGGACGCCGCGTAGACCGTGTCGTGGAAGTCGATGTCGCAGCGGACCATCTCGTGCTCGTCGCGCGCCCGGTCCATCCGCTCGACGACCTCGTCGATCGCGGCCAGGTCCGCGTCCGACGCCTTCGCGACGACCAGCTGGACCGCCAACTGCTCCAGCGCCGACCGCAGGCTGTCGAGTTCGGCGACGTCCACGTCGGACAGCGTGGTGACGATCGCGCCGCGATGCCATTCGCTGCGGACCAGCCCCTCCCGCTCGAGTTTGAGCAGCGCTTCGCGCACCGGACCGCGGCTGACGCCGAGCGCCGCCGAAAGTTCGACCTCGCGCAATTGCGCCCCAGGCGGATAGGCGCCGCCGAAGATGGCGTCCCGGACCCTGTCGGCCACCTCGTCCGCCAGCCCGCGGCGACGCGCCGGCACCACCCTGCCGGGTTCGCTCATCCTCATCCCTCCCACCGGAACGGCCGATCGTAACGGCTCGCCGCACTTTGTCCTAATGTTAACATTACGACAAGTGTTCGTCCGCCGGAAAGGATCCCCTGGGTATGACCGTCCTCGACTCCCCCATCCCGCGCTTCCATCTCGCCATGCCTGTCGACGACCTCGCCGCCGCGCGCACCTTCTACGGCGATGTCCTCGGGCTCGAACAGGGCCGCAGCTCCGACACCTGGATCGACTGGAACCTCCACGGCCACCAGTTCGTCACGCACCTCGCCCCGGAGCGACCGCGGCAGATCCACAACCCCGTCGACGGTCACGACGTGCCCGTCCCCCACTTCGGCCTGATCCTCACCGTGCCGGAATTCCGGAAACTGGCGGACCGGTTGCGCGCGGCGAACACCTCGTTCGTCATCGAGCCCTACGTGCGATTCGAGGGCCAGACCGGGGAACAGTGGACGATGTTCCTGCTGGACCCGGCGGGCAACGCCCTGGAATTCAAGGCGTTCGCCGACGATTCGCAGGTCTTCGCCGCCTGAGCGGTCACGAGCACGACCCGATCGATAACCTCGATATTATCGATCGGGTCGGCTTCCCGCGTTGATCAAGGCCCGGCACCGCGAGAAGCTGTTCCTGTCAGCGAGCCTGCTGAACAGGGAAAACCAAGGAGACGCCACCATGTTCGACCCCATTCTCCTCCGGGCCGCCGACGCCGAGATCGTCAGCGACGCGCCGGGCAGCGAGATCACGCTGCTGGCCGATTCGGCCACCACCGATGGAGGCTTCACCGCGAACCGTGCGACCTTGAAGGACGGCGTCTTCGGCACCCCGGCCCACTTCCACACTCGCGCGACCGAGTTCTTCTTCGTGCTCGAAGGAAAACTCCAGGTCCTTGTCGAGGAAACCCTGCACACGCTGGAAAAGGGCGACTTCCTCGCCGTTCCGCCCAAGGTGCCGCACGCGTTCGGGCCCGCCGACGGCTCGGACGCCGACGTTCTGGTGACCTTCACGCCGGGCATGGCCCGCTTCGACTACTACCGGCTCCTCGACCGGGTCGCGCGTGGCGAGGCCGACCCTTCGGAGATCGCCGCGTCCTCGAAGCAGTACGACAACCACTACGTCGACAGCCCGATCTGGCGTGCCGCGCGCGACCGGTGAGCGTCAGTCGATGACCGCGGTCGCCTCGACCTCGACGAGGTGCTCGGGCACGTCGAGGGCGGCGACGCCGATCAGTGTTCCCGGCGGGACAGGGGTGCCGCCCAGTTTGGCGGCGGCCCTGTCCACACCTTCGAGGAACAGCGCGAGTTTGTCCGGCGTCCAGTCGACGACGTAGACGGTCATTTTCGCGACGTCGTCGAAGGTGGCGCCGGCCGCGGCGAGAGCGGTACCGATGTTCAGGTAGCACTGTTCGACTTGAGCGGCGAGGTCACCTTCGCCGACAACGGCACCGTCGGCGTCCCACGAAACCTGCCCCGCGATGAAGACCAGCTTCGACCCGGTCGCGATCGACACCTGCCGGTAGGCGGGGATCTCCGGCAGTCCCGCGGGATTCACCAGGGTGATGCTCATCAGTACTCCTCTTGGTCACTTGTGGTTACCCAGGAACTGTAGGAGAGTGTGCAGCGACCTGGAAGAACGCACTTTTTCGTGACTGGGGAACCTCATGGTGACCAAGCAGCTCAGCGGCACAGCGGACGACGCGGACCTGATGCGGGCGGACTCGCTGGCGCGGGAGATCTTCTCCGACGTCGCCAACAAGTGGGCGCTCCTGATCATCGAGACGGTCGGCGAACGCACCCGACGGTTCACCGAACTGCGGAACGACATCGAGGGCATCAGCCACAAGATGCTCACCCAGAACCTGCGCATGCTGGAGCGCAACGGCCTGATCGAGCGGGTGGTGCATCCGACCGTCCCGCCGCGCGTCGACTACACCCTCACCGAGGCCGGGCGCGGCCTGCGCGCGACGGTCGACGGGATGTGCGACTGGACCCACCGGTTCCTCGGCCACATCGAAGACTCACGACGCCGGTTCGACGCGCCTGTCGACCCGACAGGCCCTACGGCAACCGAACCACCCGCAGGAACGCAGGCAACAGCCACGGTCGCGGACCGCTGACGACGATCTTGCGCGTCAGCGCGGCACGCGCCTTGCCGACCCGGTGGAACAGCATCAGGTTCAGCGTCGGCGGGTCGAACGAGATCCGCACGTCGACCGGCCCTCCGGGCCGCTCCACCGTGACCCGCCCCCGATGCAGCACCAGTACGACCGGGGACGTGTACGCCGACCGGAACGCCACGGCGATCCGTCTTTCCCTCGGCGGTTCGTCGGTGTCGAGAAGGTGACCGGTGTCGTGGGTCAGCACGCCCACCATGAAGAGGTCGAAGAACAGCGCCGCGTCACCCGGTGGCATCGTCCACGGCAGCTTCAGTGCCTTGGCGATGTCCCAGCCGTGGATGTGCAGTTCGTTGACCAGGTGCGCGAGGACTCCCGCGAGCGGCACCTTCGAATCGCCGAGCCAGTCCAGCGGGGTCGCCGGATCGGCGTCCTCGGTCACCCGCAGTACCTCGTCGATGTCAGCGAGCAGTCCCGTCACCAGCACGCCGATGTCGCGTTCGGGAAAATCCCGTAACACCAAAGTGTTCAGCACGGAAACGGTGTCCACAGTGGTCTTTTCGACCTGGCTCTGGCCGCGGGGGTCCAAGAACGGCGTGCTGTCCGGGCGTGCCAGTGACGTGTACATCTTCGCGATCATCGCGACGTGGGCCACCGTGTCGGCCGCCGTCCAGTCCGCGGTGACCATCGCGTCCGGATCCGGAACGCGGGCCACCAGTTCCGCGAAACGCGCCCCTGTCACCCGGTAGGCGCGCCGCACCGCCTGCCATCGATCCGCCGTGATCGCTGTGGTCACGAGCCGATTTTATCCTGGTGGGACGGCGAATTCTTCCGCTCTCGTGCTGTCTTCGGGCGCAGTGACCGTACTCACTACGGAAATCGACGTGACACGCACCGACCGGCCCAGGCAGACTGGACGGCAGATCAGCCTCGCCTTCGCTGTTGCCGTTGCCGTCGCCGAAGGCGGCCAACGCGGACTTGCGCCCTCCCAGGAGCCCTTCACTGATGACCGAGACCTTGCCCGAAACCGCCCACGACCAGGAAAGGGCACCGGCGAAAGCCGGGCTCCTGATCGGGGTCCTGGTCCTGTCCGCGTTCGTGATGATCCTCAACGAGACCATCCTGAGCGTCGCGCTGCGTGACCTGACCGTCGACCTCAAGGTCCCGACCACCACCGTCCAGTGGCTGACGAGCGGCTTCCTGCTCACCATGGCGGTCGTCATCCCGACCACCGGGTTCCTGCTCGAACGGTTCACCCCGCGCCAGGTGTACCTCGCGTCGCTGACCCTGTTCAGCACCGGCACGCTGGTCAGCGCGCTCGCCCCGGGCTTCGCGCTCCTGCTGACCGGCCGGGTCATCCAGGCCTGCGGTACCGCGGTGATGCTGCCGCTGCTGATGACCACGGTGATGCGCCTGGTGCCGGTGGAGAAACGTGGCGCCACGATGGGCACGATCACGATCGTCATCGCGGTCGCCCCTGCCATCGGCCCGACCATCGGCGGTGCCGTCCTCTCCTCGCTCGGCTGGCGCTGGATGTTCTGGATCGTGCTGCCGCTCTCGATCGCCGCCCTGGTGGTCGGCATGCTGCAGCTGAGGTTGGAGAGCGACACCCGCAAGGTGCCGCTGGACGTGCTGTCGGTGATCCTGTCCGCCATCGGTTTCGGTGGTGTCCTGTACGGCCTGTCGGTGTCCGGTGAGTCCGCGGGCGGGCACCAGCCGGTGCCGCCGTGGGTGCCGATCGCCGTCGGCGCCGTGGCACTCGTGGTGTTCACCTGGCGCCAGTTGCGCCTGCAGAAGGAAGATCGCGCGCTGCTGGACCTGCGCCCGTTCACCCACCGCAGTTTCGTCGTCGCGCTGGTACTGACGGCGCTGCTGTTCATGTGCCTGCTCGGCGCCGCGGCGATCCTGCTGCCGCTGTACCTGCAGACCGTCCTGCACACCAGCACGTTCGTCAGCGGGCTCGCGGTGCTTCCCGGCGGCCTGGCCCTCGGGCTGCTCGGCCGCCCGGTCGGCGCGCTGTACGACCGCTTCGGCCCCCGGCCCCTGGTCATCCCTGGCGCCGCCGCGATGGCGGTCTCGCTGTGGCTGTTCGCCCTGCTCGGCCCGGGGTCGCCACTGGTCGCGGTCATCGCCATCCATGTCCTCCTGATGGGCGGGCTCGGCCTCATGATGACGCCGCTGATGACCGAATCCCTCGGTTCGCTGCCCGAGCACCTCTATTCACACGGCAGCGCGATCCTCGCCACCCTTCAGCAGCTCGCCGGCGCGCTCGGCACCGCCATGTTCATCGCGGTGGCCACGGCGAGCACGACCACGGCCGGGGCGGCCAGCCCCGACGCCGGGGGCATCCGCATCACGTTCATGGTCGCCGGTTGTGTCGGACTGGCCGCGTTCGTCGGTTCGCTGTTCGTCAAGAAGAGCGCCGGGGCCACCGCGGTGGCCGCGCACCACTGACGCCGGACTCGTTCCCTTCGCGCCCGCCGAGGCCTCCACCGGAGGCACGGCGGGCGCGCGGCGTTCGGCCACTTTCCGGCCGTAGGCGATGGCGGGCTGTTCGACCCAGCGGCGCAGCGCGCACGCGAACAGCAACGCGACACCGGTGGTCGCCGCGGCCTTGGCGAGCCCGCTGGGCAACAGCCAGCCCGTGACCCCTGCCGCGCCCGTCTGGGCGAGGTAGAGCGCGTAGGAACGATCGCCGACGTAGGTCATCGGCCTGCTCGAAAGCAGTTTCCGGACCGGACCAGGGGAAACGACGGCCACGAGCAGCAAGGCCGAGCCCGCCGCGTAGACCGGGACCACGAACTGCCAGTGTCCGCCGAGTGCGTTCGCCAGCGGGCCGACGGAGAACTGCAGGACGACGAATCCGCACCCGATCGCCGTGGCGACGGCCGGCCTGGTCAGCGGCCGGAACAGGGCGAACCCGCGCGGATGGTGGAGTGTCATCGCCAGCAGACAGCCGATGACCAGCGAGCAGTAGTGCACCGAAAGGCTCGCCCAGGTGTGTGACGGCGCCAGCGGAAGCGCGAACAGCACCACACCGAGGACTGCCGACGCGCCCAGCAGCAGGCGCAGCGCCGTCTTCACGCTCCGCGCGAACGACGTGAGCACCAGCAGCGCGGGCCACACGAGGTAGAACTTCTCCTCCACCCCCAGCGACCACGACGTCGGGTAGGGCGTGTTGTAGTCGACGAGTTCGTTGCCGAAGAGGAGGTAGTACGGCATGGCGTCGGCGAGCCTGCTGCTTTGATACGTGCCGCCGAGCACCACCGCGAGCGTGGTCAGCGCCAGGAGCAGGAAGTACACCGGCATGATCCGGAAGACCCGGCGAACGAAGAACCCGCGCAGCGAGATCCGCCCGTCACGGTCTTCCTCGCGCAGGGCCAGCGTCGTGATGAGGAATCCGGACAGCACGAAGAACAACTGCACCGCGATCCAGCCCTGGAGGCGGTCCACGACGGGACCGCCGTAGTGGAAGAACACGACGGCCACGGCGGCGAGCGCGCGCACGCCGGTGAGGCCGGGGAACCACGACGAGGCCAGGTAGTCGGCGTGGCCGAGCGGCCGCCACCAGGGGTGACGCGAGGAAGCGAACATGACCCGAAGGTTCGGGCTCGGACGCTGAACCGGACCTTAAGGAAGCTGAAGACGTCTTCAGCTTCGCGCCAACGGCAAGCGGACGACGAGGCGGGCTCCGCCGTCGTGGTCGGCGACCTCGACGGTGCCGCCGTGCGCCCGGGCGATCTCGGCGACGATCGCCAGCCCGAGGCCCGCGCCACCGTCGTCGCGCGCACGTCCGTCGTCCAGGCGCACGAAGCGGTCGAACACCCGCTCGCGATCCGCGGCGGGAATGCCGGGCCCGTCGTCGGTGACCGCCAGCACCCCGGCATCGTCCACTGTGGACACCGTCACCTCGACGCCGGTGCGGGTGTGGCGTTGCGCGTTGTCCACGAGGTTCCGCAGCAGCCGTTCCAGCTTGCCGCGGTCGCCGAGGACCGTCGGATCCGCCTCGATCTCGGCGCGGACACCCTGCCGTCCGGACAGACAGGATTCGACCACTTCGGACAGTCGCACCGGGGTGAATCGTTCCGGGGCCGCGTTGTCCAGCTTGCCGAGCAGCACGAGATCGCCGACGAGGTCCTGCAACCGGGTGACGTCGAGGAGCGCGTTCCGGCAGGCGTCGCGCCAGTCCAGCCGGTCCGGATGCGCGAGCAGCACTTCCAGCTGGGTCCGCAGGGACGCCAGCGGGGTGCGAAGTTCGTGCGACGCGTCCGAGGTGAACCGGCTCTGCCGGGTGACCGCTGTGTCCAGGCGGGCGAGCATCGTGTTCATCGTTTCGGCGAGCTTCGCGATCTCGTCGGCACTGTCCGGGGCCGGGACGCGGCGGGAGAGATCGTGCGCGCCGATCTCCGCGACCTCCGAGCGGATCGCCTCGACCGGCCGCAGCGACCGGCGTACCGCGAACCACGCGATCGCCCCGATCAGCAGCGCGATCACCGGGACACCGGCCAGCAGCGTCACGCGCACCGAATCGAGCGCCGCCTGCCCGGACTCGTCGACGACGGCGGCGCCGAAGATCCGGTACCTGCTGTCACCGCTCGTGTCAGTCGCGACGTGTACCCGCGTCTCGGTGATCTCGACGTCGCGGCCCAGCGTCCGCTGGCAGCCGATCGACTCCGGCATCGCCAGATCGACATCACCGGGCCGGAGGACCGACACCGAGTCGCCGCCGCCCTTGTACCCGTCCGCCGGGGCGAACGCGCCGTGCCGCAGGCCAGGGCAGGTGATGACCCGCTTCGCTGTCCGGTCGATCACCTCGTAGGCCGAATCCCGCACGAGCAGAGGCAGATCGGACGGCGCGGCACCGGTGTTGAGCAGCTGGACGATCGCCGCGACACGCTCTCTCGCCACCTGCGCGGCGCCGTTGCCCAATCGGTTCTGAGCGTCGATCACCAGCCAGGCCGACACCACGCCGAGCGCGAGAAGCGACGTCACGAAGGACGTCAGCGCGACCCGGAAGCGGGTCGACCTCCATGCCTTAGGCACTGGAGCCGACCACGTGGTAGCCGGCGCCGCGCACCGTCCGGATCGTCTCCACCCCGAACGGCAGATCGATCTTGCGCCGCAGCGCGCTCATGTGGACCTCCACGAGGTTCGCGGTCGCCGACGCCGCGAAATCCCAGAGGTTCTCCAGCAGTTCCGCCTTGGTGACCACTTCGCCCTGCCGTTTCATCAGATACGCCAGCAGCGCGAACTCCTTGGTGGTCAACGGGATCTCGGCCGCGCCGCGACGGCAGCTGTGACTGGCCTGGTCGAGTTCGAGGTCGCCGAGCCGCAGCGTGCCCGGCCGGGTCGCTCCCCCGCGCCGGATCAGCGCTCGCAGCCGGGAGAGCAGGACGCCGTACGAGAACGGCTTCGGGAGGAAGTCGTCGGCGCCGGTGTCCAGCGCCTCGATCTCGTCGTCCTCCCCGTCCTTCGCGGTCAGCATGAGGATCGGGGTGTCGTCACCTCGTTCGCGAAGCCTCCGGCAGACGCGGTAGCCGTTGAGTCCGGGCAGCATGATGTCGAGGATCATCGCGGCGTAGGGATGCTCGGCGGCGTACCAAAGCGCGTCGCGGCCGTTGTGCGCGACGTCCACGGCGTAGCCTTCGGCGCTCAGCCCGGCGCGCAGCGATTCGGCCAGCCGCCGCTCGTCTTCCACGAGCAAGATCCTCATCGGCTCACGATCCCATACGGCCGGGCCCGAACTCCCGAAGCCCGATCCCACTGTCCGAGTGAAGGCTTCGCGGCCATCAGGCGGAGCCTTACACCAGGTGGCTTAGTTCTTTCGTAGCTTTATGGGAGCGATCCCATACCCCGGACTCATCGACCTTGCCATGACCGATCCGTCCCTTTACGGTCCTCGATGGGAGCGCTCCCATAATTCGGATTCCGGTCGCAAGGAGGCGACGTATGAGATTCCGCAGAAAGGGTGTTTCGGCACCACTGGCCATCAGCGCGGTACTCGCGATGGTGGCGGTGCCGGTGGTGCTGAGCTCGAGTGCCGAAGCGGCGCCGGGCTGCAAGGTCGACTACACGATCACCAACCAATGGGACACCGGTTTCGGGGCGACCGTGACCGTGACCAATCTCGGCGACCCGATCAGCGGCGGCTGGACGCTGAGCTGGGACTTCCCCGGCGACCAGCGGGTGCAACAGGGCTGGAACGGGACCTTCGGCCAGCAAGGTACGCGCGTGACGGTCAAGGACGCGGGGTGGAACGGCTCACTCGGTACCGGCGCCACCGCCTCCCCTGGGTTCAACGGAAGCCACTCCGGCACCAACGGGAAACCCGCGGTCTTCACCTTGAACGGCACCACCTGCACCGGTTCCACCGTCCCCACCACCACGACCTCGCCCACCACCACGACCACCACTCCGGGTCCCGGCGGCCCCAAGGTGGACAACCCCTATGCCGGCGCCGGGGTGTACGTGAACCCGGATTGGTCGGCGAAGGCCGCCGCGGAACCCGGCGGCGCCCGGATCGCGAACCAGCCGACCGGCGTCTGGCTCGACCGGATCGCCGCCATCGCGGGCACGAGCACCAGCCGCGGCCTGCGCGCTCACCTCGACGAAGCACTTCTGCAGGCCGCCGGGCAACCGTTGGTCGTCCAGCTGGTGATCTACAACCTGCCCGGCAGGGACTGTTCCGCGCTCGCTTCGAACGGCGAACTCAAGGCGGACGAACTCGCGCGTTACCAGACCGAGTACATCGACCCGATCGCCACGATCGTCGCCGATCCGAAGTACTCGACGTTGCGGATCGTGAACGTGGTCGAAATCGACTCACTGCCGAACCTGGTCACCAACGTGACGCCCCGCCCGACGGTCACGCCCCAGTGCGACGTCATGAAGGCCAACGGGAACTACGTCAAGGGCGTCGGCTACGCGCTGGCGAAACTCGGTCCGATCGCCAACGTCTACAACTACATCGACGCCGGGCACCACGGCTGGCTCGGCTGGGACGACAACCTCGGCCCGTCCGCCGCGCTCATGGCCGAGGCCGCACGGACCTCCGGGAGCACGACGGCCAACGTGCACGGCTTCATCGCGAACACCGCGAACTACGGTGCGCTCAAGGAGCCGTACTTCACCGTGAACGACAGTGTCGGCGGCACTTCGGTACGGACATCGAAGTGGATCGACTGGAACCGCTACGTCGACGAACTTTCCTTCGCCCAGGCGTTCCGGCAGGAAGCGGTCCGAGCCGGGTTCTCGGCGGACGTCGGCATGCTCATCGACACTTCCCGCAACGGCTGGGGCGGCACCGCGCGGCCGACCGGTGCCGGGCCGTCCACCACCGTCGACGCCTATGTGAACGGCGGCCGGACCGATCGCCGCATCCACCTGGGCAACTGGTGCAACCAGTCCGGCGCCGGGCTGGGCGAGCGCCCGAAGGCCGCGCCGGAAGCCGGGATCGACGCCTACGTCTGGATCAAGCCGCCGGGCGAGTCCGACGGTGCCAGCAAGGAGATCCCGAACACCGAGGGCAAGGGGTTCGACCGGATGTGCGATCCGACGTACACCGGTAACCCGCGGAACCAGAACAACCTGTCCGGCGCGCTTCCCGACGCGCCGCTTTCCGGGCACTGGTTCTCTGCACAGTTCCAGGAACTCCTGAAGAACGCGTATCCGGCGCTGTAGGTAGTGGCACCGCCGGTGCGCGAGCGGCGGGCCCGCGCCTGGACTGGCGCGTGGTTGGGTGCCGCGGGGCTCAAGCGTGGAGGATTCGGGACAGTGAACGTCCCGAATCCTCCACGGCCACCTCGAACAGCACGGTCGAAACGCTTATCGGCAGAGCACCAACTACGGGTACCGCAAGAAGGCGTGATCCGCTCGCGGCCGTGGGGCGACGCATCTCGACCATGGGTTCACCCCTGCACCCGACGTTGCGAAAGCCACTTTCGCAACGTTGAAGGTTGCGAAAGTGGCTTTCGCAACCAGCCACCTATGCCATGCCCCTCAATAACCCGAATCGCCACTCACGAGCTTCTATTGAGGGGTAAGGCAAATATGGCGTGATCGGCTCACTGCCGTAAAGGCCCTTGCTCACCCTTAAGGCAGGACGGCGGACTCTCGCGGGCCGACGGCAGGCAAGGGACTGCCCGCTGGAGCCGGGCGCGACCACGACTGTCCACACGGGACACGTCTCGACGACCCAGTGACAGATTAGTGTTTATATGTACGGTTTCAAAGGGGGTCGTGAGCGATAAAGAGGATTCTAACCGTCCTAATCGCTCACGACCCTCACTCAAAACCGCGCATACTGCCCAAGTTGGACATTCTACTTCAGTAAAGTGTCCCTTGTGGACACCCGGGTAACCGTCCCGGCGTCCACTCGCCAGTCCGGACCCGCGCCGGGACACGCCACCTTCGCCTTACCCCTCAATGACGCGCCGTAGCCTGCCACCGCTGGTTCGGGCCGTTGGTGGGCTGGTAGCTCCCGATCCGCGCACCGTCCTCACGGGATTCGCCGGTCACGTCGAGCAGCCGTCCCGTTGCGACGTTGACGAACGCCCAGGTCCCGTCACCGGTGCTCGACAAGGTCCAGCGCGAAGCCGGTCCGTCCGTGCCCGCCGGAACCAGGTTCACCGCACCACCGGCCGTACTGAGCACCTGCCCGCTCCCGGCGTTCGAGATCGTGAACTGATCCCGGTTGCCGTACCGGCCGGTGCGATCGGCCAGCGTCCAACGCTGGGCGGCGGCCGAGTCGTCCGTCGTGCGCTGCACGAGCGAACCGTTCTCGGCGCTCAACGACTTCCCGCTCTGCACGCCGGTGAACGAGAACGCCTTCCCGGAACCGAGGCCGGTCCCGGAGGCGACCGAACCGACACCGTCGACCACGAAGCTGGTCACCGACCGGGCCGGCACCCGCAAGGTCGCCTTCTGGCCCGACACCTTCACCGCTTCGCCCTTCCGGAGCGCGCCACCGACGTCGGTCACCACCGGGGTCACCTTCGCACCGGGCTGGATCCGGGCGAAGCCGGACAGGTCCAGGGTGACGTCCCGTTCGGTGTCCCCCGCGTTGACATGGACCACCGTCGCCAGGTTCTCGCCGCGCAGCGCGGCGGTGCTCGACGGGTCGTTCATCCCGATCACGCGGTCACCCGGCTTGATGAAATGGGTGAAGTTCCGCATCGTGTGGTACTTCGTGTTCGTCCTGATCGGACAGTTCGCCAGGGTCGCGTTCGCCGGACAGTCGAACGGGATCTGGATCTCACCCCAGTTCATCCCCTCCGGCCGCTCGCCGCCCGGCTTCATCGCGTTGTAGTCCTCGATCGGCTGCCAGCCGATCCACGCGCTCGGCTCCAGTTCACGCAGGTCGCCGGTGATCTGCCGGGCGAGACCGAGGCCGGGATCCATACTCGTGAAGTCCTGCCCGTCCTTCCAGCTCCCGCCGACCTCGCTCATCCACAGCGGTTTCGCCGCGCCTTTGGCCAGATCCCGCGGGATCGGCCGGTTCCCGGTGCCGTAGGTGTGCACGTTGAGCCGTCCGGCGGCCGCGCGCGCTTCGGGCGACCAGCCGTTCCAGTCCGCGGCGAAAATGTCCGGATTGGTCTCGTCGGGAGCGGAGACGATCGCCCGCGAACCGGTCGCGGCCAGTGCCTTGGCCATCTCGGGGATCAGCCGGGACTGGACCGACGGCCCGATGTGCGCGCCTTCCTGCCTGCCGCCGGTCGGGTTCCCGTCCGGCCCCAGCGTGGTCTTCCAGTAGTTCGTGTTGGGCTCGTTCAGCGGATTGACCGACGCGAACTTGATACCGTGCGCGCGTTCGAGCGTCTTGGCGACCTTGGCCAGGTAGGCGGTGAAGTCGCCCGTCTTCTCGGTCCGCAGTTGCTCGTCGGTGGCGTTGAACCCACCGGAGACGTACCCCGACACCGTGTGGAAGTACGGCGGCGAGTTGCTGAACGCCTCCCAGCGCGTGACCCGGTTCTTGATCCGGTCCACCCACCAGCGCTGGCTCGGGTCGGCGGCGGGATCGAACTCCGCGGGATCGCTCGGAGTCCACCAGTCCTTGTCCACGCGGGTCGTCCCCGCGGGCGCCTTCCACCAGCCGGGGATCGCGCCACCCGGACGCAGATACGGCGGGACGTCCGGCGCGTTGCCGCCGCCGATGTTGAACCGGGCGATGGTGAAGTTCAGCCCCTCCTCGCCGAACACCATGTCGGCCAGTTTCGTGCGGATCGGGTCCGGATAGCGCCCGGTGGCCTCGGCCATCCACGCGAGGCTGGCGCCCCAGCCCTCGAAGGCCTGATGGCGGTAGGTGGGGTCGGGCCGGACGGTGACCGCGTCGGCGGCCGAGGCCGTCGCGACGGTCAGCGCGGCCGCGGTCAAAGGTACACAGAGGACGGTGAACAGACGGCGGAACGTGGTTCTGCGGCTCATCGGTGAACTGCCCTTCGTTCGGATCCGTTTGCCGATCAGGCTTCGGTGTGCCCCAGGAGCGGCCGGGGCACGAACCGCGCCTCGGTCTCGAGCATCGTGTCCAGCTCCAGCACCACGAGATCGTTGGTCCCGGACCGGACCACCGGCCGCGGCACGTACAACGTCCTTTGTGGACCACGGCGCCAGTACCGGCCGAGCAGGAACCCGTTGATCCAGACCAGGCCCTTGCCCCAGTGCGCCGTGTCGAGGAAGAGGTCGGCGGGTTCGTCGAGTTCGAAGCCGCCCCGGACCATCACCGGACCGGACAACGGCCCCGCCGGGCCCTCGTCCGCGGAGACCTCCGGAAGGAGATCCGGCAACGCGGCCACGTCGATCGGGACGACCTCCCAGCCGGTCAGCGGTTCACCGTGCAGGCACGCGCCACCGATGAGCCCCTTGGCCTCGCCGATCCGCTCCCCGTAGTTGACCCGCCCCAGGTCCTCCACCAGCACCAGCAGTTCGCCGCGCGCACGGGGCAAGCGGATCGCGCGGTCCCGGTGCTCGCGAAGCAAGGTGCCCACACGGTCGCCGTCGAAGAACACCGTCGCCCGGTCGCGCACCTCACCGAAGGTCAGGACACTCGGCCCTTCGGAGTCGATGGTCGTCCGCAGGAACGCCAGACGCGGGGTCGGGGTCAGTTCGTCGAAGGTGGGCAGGCTTTCGTGGACCTGCGCGGTTCCCCAGCGACGCGGTGAATCGAGCAGCCAGGCGGGGTCGCGAAGCGCCCCGACCGGCGTCGGCGCCGGCCGGGCCTCGGGTGGAACGGTGTCCGGAACCTTGTGGTAGCGCGCGATCACCTCGCGGAACGCGTGGTACTTCGGTGTCGGGTCACCCGCTTCGTCGAGCGGCGCGTCGTAGTCGTAGGAGGTGACCAGCGGCTGGTAGACGCCCTTGTCGTTGGCACCGTTGGTGAGCCCGAAGTTGGTGCCGCCGTGGAACATGTACAGGTTGACCGAGGCGCCCGCGGCGAGCAGCGCGTCGAGATCCGCCGCGGACTCGGCGACCGTGGTGGTGTGGTGGTGCGCGCCCCAGTGGTCGAACCAGCCGTTCCAGAACTCACTGCACATCAAGGGACCGGTCGGCTGGTGCTCACGCAGGGTCTTCAGCCGCGCGGTGCTCTGCGAACCGAACGACGCCGTCCGGTGGAGCACCCCGTCGAGACCGCCGTTCGCCAGCATCTCGTCGGTGGGCTGGTCCACCGTGGTCAGGGGAACGGTGATGCCGGCGGCGCGGGTGTAGTGGGTCAGCGCGGCCAGATACCGTTTGTCGCCGCCGAAAGCGCCGTACTCGTTCTCGACCTGGACGAGCAGGACGGGCCCGCCGCGATCGATCTGATGCGGCGTGACGACGCGGAACACGTCGTCCAGATAGCCGCGGACGGCGGCGAGGTAGCGCGGTTCGAACTCGCGGACCCGGAGTTCGGTGTCGCGTAGCAGCCAGGTCGGGAGGCCGCCGTTGTCCCATTCCGCGCAGATGTACGGCCCCGGCCGGACGATCGCGTACATCCCGGCCTCGGCGATCAGCCGGAGGAACCGGTCGAGGTCGAGGCCGCCGGAGACGTCGAACTCGCCCTGTTCCGGCGAGTGCGCGTTCCAGGCGACGTAGGTCTCGATGGTGTTGAGGCCCATCCGGCGGGCCTTGTCGATGCGGTCGGCCCATAGGTCCGGGTGCACGCGGAAGTAGTGCAGTGCCCCGGAAATGATCTGGAACGGCTTGCCGTCGAGCAGGAAGTCGGTCTCCCCGATGCTGAACTCAGACATCGCGGACCACCACCGTGGCCAGCCGGAGCGCGGTCCAGGAGAGGGGCGGAAGCGTGGCGGTGATGGTGGTTCCTTCCGGGTCGCGCTCGGCCGTCACCCCTGGCAACGGGACGGGCCGGACTGGTGCTGTGTGGACGGAATTCGTGACGTGCCGGTGGTGCCCGTCCGGGACGGCGACGGTCCAGGTCCCGTCGGGCGTCAGCCGGGCGCCGCGGACACGCAACCGCACTTCGGTCTCGGACTCGGTCGACCGGTTGGTCAGGAACACCGCGCAACGACCGTTCTCGTCGAAGGTCGCCGCGGCGTCGACGACGTCCACCCGGCCGTGCAGTCCTGTGTGGATGGTTTCGCCCGTGACGGTGAGCCGCAGGCTGTTCCCTTCAGCCAGCGACGAAACCAGGCTGAACGGGTGGAACGTCGTCTGCCGCCACGCCGGACCGCCGGGTTCGGCGCGGATCGGCGCGATGACGTTCACCAGTTGCGCCTGGTTGGCCATCGTGACGCGGTCGACGTTGCGCAGCAGGGATCCGAGCAGCGAGCCGACGACGACCGCGTCGGTGACGGTGTAGTCCTGCTCGATGATCCGTGGGTGTTCCCGCCAGCCGCCGGCGGCCAGCTCGTGCTGTTCGACGTCGTTCCAGTGGCGCTGGTCCCAGACGTTCCACTCGTCGACGCTGATGCCGACCTTCTTGTCCAGTCCGGCTTTCGCGAGGACGTCGTCGATGATCCCGGCGGTGGTGCGGACGAAGCCGTCGAGAGCGGCGGCGCTGGCCAGGTAGCTCGAAACGTCACCGTTGTGCTCCTGGTAGTAGGCGTGCAGGGAGAGGTGGTCGACGAGCGCCGCGGTGTGCTCCAGGACGGTGCGTTCCCAGTGCCCGAACGTCGGCATCTCGCGGCTCGAACTCCCCGCGACGACGAGTTCGACACCCGGGTCGATCATCCGCATGAGCCGGGCCGTCTCGGCGGCGAGGCGGCCGTACTCTTCGGCGGTCTTGTGCCCGACCTGCCACGGCCCGTCCATCTCGTTGCCGAGACACCAGAGCCGGAAGCCGAACGGCCGATCGGCGCCGTTCGCGCGCCGCCGTTCGCTCAGTTCCGTGCCACCGGGGTGGTTGCAGTACTCGAGGACGTCGGCGGCCTCCTGGACACCGCGGGTGCCGAGGTTGACCGCGTACATCACCTCGACGTCCGCGGCCTCGGCCCACGCGGCGAATTCGTGCAGGCCGAAGCGGTTCGACTCGACACTGTGCCACGCGGGATCCAGCCGGACGGGACGCCGTTCCACCGGTCCGACGCCGTCCTCCCAGCGGTACGCGGAAACGAAGTTCCCGCCGGGATAACGGACGACCGACGGCCCGAGTTCACGAACCAGGCCGAGGACGTCACCCCGGAATCCGCGATCGTCCGAAGTGGAGTGTCCTGGCTCGAAGATTCCGGTGTGGACGGAACGGCCCATATGCTCGACGAACGAGCCGAACAGCCGTCGCGGCACCGCGCCGATCACCTCGGAAACGTCGGCTTCGATCTGGATGCCCACGCCTCACCCCGCGCTGACGGTGAAGCCCTGCTGGTTGCCGTAGTCGACGATCGCCTGTTGCCAGGCGTTCAGTCCGGCGTCGAGCGAGGTGCCGTTGAGGTAGGCCTTGCCGACGGTGTCGCTGAAGACGCTGTTGGCGTAGGTCTGGTACGGCAAGTACGTCCAGCCCTTCGCGACGCTCTTCGACGCGTCGTTGAGCACCTGGTTGATCTTCTGCCCGCCGAAGTAGGGATCGGCCTGGTCGAGGAAGGCGGGCGAGTTCAGGTCGGCCGTGGTCGCCGGGAATCCGCCGCTGGCGATGAACGGCTTGACCCCGCTGCCGTGGTTGAGCCAGCGGACGAACGCCGCCGCCAGCGCCGGGTTGCCGCTCTGCTTCAGCACCGACTGCGTGCTGCCGCCGTTCTCCGCGGTGACCGGCTGACCGTCGTACGTCGGCATCGACGCCACCGCCCACTTGCCGGCGCCGCCGGGAACCGAGGACTTGAAGTTGCCCGGCATCCAGGCGCCGGTGACCAGCGAGGCGATGGTGCCGTCGCCGAGCGCGCGGAACCAGTCGTCGGACCACTCCTTGATCGGGGCGAGCAGTTTGCCCTCGACCAGCTGGTTCCAGGTGGCCGTCCACTTCTTGGTGCCCGCGTCGGCGAGGTCGACCTTGACGTTCCGCCCGTCGGCGGTGAACGGCTTCCCGCCCGCCTGCCAGATCATGCTGGTGGCGAAGCCGGGGTCGCCCGTGTCGGAGGTGAGGTACTTGCCGGGGTCGGCCGTGTGCAGCTTCTTGGCCGCGGCGACGTACTCGTCCCAGGTCTTCGGCACGGCGATACCGTGGGCGTCGAAGACTTCCTTGTTGTAGAACAGCGCCATCGGACCGGAGTCCTGCGGCAAGCCGTATAGGCCGTTATTCACCCGGACACTGGACCAGGTCGAGGGCGCGTAGTCCTTTTCGAAGGAACCGAAGCCGTACTGATCGAGATTGGCCAGCGAGTCGGTCAGTGCGAACTGCGGCAACGCGTAGTACTCGATCTGGGCGACGTCCGGTGCCCCGGAGCCTGCTTTGATCGCGTTCTGCAGCTTGGTGTACTGCTCCTTGTTGGTACCGGCGTTGACGTAGTTGACCTTGACGTTCGGGAACTCCTTCTCGAACGCGGCGACCTGGTCCTTCGCCGACGGCGTCCAGCTCCAGTAGGTGATCGTGCCGCCCGCCTTGAGCGCGGCGTCGACCGAGTCCTGGTTCCCGGCGACCGGACCGTCCGCGCCGGACGAACAGCCGACGGCCAGCGCCGCGGCCAGTGTCATGGCGACGGCGGCCTTGACGCCTCTACGGATTCGCGACATCGAGTGTCCTTTCGGGACGGTGTTCATTGCTTGACGCTGCCCGCGCTCAGGCCGGACTGCCAGTAGCGCTGCATGAGCAGGAAGGCGATGACGAGCGGGACGATGGTGAGCAGCGAGCCGGTCAGCACCAGGTGGTACACCGGCTGGGCGCCGGCGCCCGAGGCCTGCGCGCTCCACTGGTTGAGCCCGACGGTAAGCGGGTACCACTTCGGTTCGCTGAGCATGATCAACGGCAGGAAGTAGTTGTTCCAGGTGGATACCACGGTGAACAGCGCCACCGTGACGATCCCGGGCGCGAGCTGGCGCAGCGTCACGGTGAGGAAGATCCTAATCTCCCCCGCGCCGTCGATCCGCGCCGCCTCCAGCAGCTCGTCCGGGATCGCTTCGGAGGCATACACCCAGATCAGGTAGAGACCGAACGGGCTGATGAGCGACGGAATGATGATCGCCAGCGGCGTGTTGGTGAGGCCGAGTTCGCTGAACATCAGGAAGGTCGGCACCGCGAGCGCCGTACCCGGGACGGCGACCGCGCCGAGCACGACCGCGAACACCGCGCGGCGGCCGGGAAAACGGTACTTGGCCAGGCCGTATCCCGCGGCGGTGGCAAGAATGGTCGCTCCCCCGGCGCCGACCACTACGTAGAGCAGCGTGTTCCCCAGCCAGCGCAGGAAGATCCCGTTGTCGTAGGTGAAGGTCTCGCCGATGTTCTCGAACAGCGCGAACGGTCCGCCGAACGACAGTCCCGAGGTGGTGAACAGGGCGGACTGCGTCTTGGTCGCGTTGATCACCAGCCACACCAGCGGCACGAGCGTGTAGATCAGGTACAACGCCATGACGGCGGTGAGGACGCGTGACTTCCGGGGCCGCGTCACCGAGAACGTGGCCATCACATCCCCTTCCGGGAGCCGCGCAGCTGCACGACATAGGCGATGATCGCGGTGATCACGCCCATCACGATCGCGACGGTGGCGGAGTAGTTGTACTGCTGCGCGCCGAAGGAAAGGTTGTAGGCGTACATGTTCGGCGTGTAGAAGGTGCCGATCACGTTGGGCGCCAAGGTGCGCATGATGTTCGGCTCGTTGAAGAGCTGGAAACTGCCGATGATCGAGAAGATCGTGGCGATGACGATCGCCCCGCGCAGCGCGGGCAGCTTCACGCTCAGGATGGTGCGGAACGCGCCGGCGCCGTCGATCGCCGCGGCCTCGAACTGTTCCTTCGGGATCACCTTCAGCGCGGAGTAGAAGATCAGCATGTTGTAGCCGACGAACTCCCACGTGACGACGTTGCCGATAGAGGCGAGCATCCAGTTGTCCGACAACGGTTTGACCACGTCGCGGCCGAGCAGGTGGTTCAGGTCGGCCGCCAGTCCGAAGTGGTCGCCGTAGATGAAGCCCCACATCAGCGCGGCGACCACGGCGGGCACTGCGTAGGGCAGGAAGATCACGACCCGGAAGAAGCCGGACGCGTGCAGGCGGGCGCTGTCGATGGCGAGTGCCGCGATCAGCGCGAGCACCAGCATGATCGGCACCTGCACGGCGAGGAACACCAGCACCCGCTGGAAGGAGTCCCAGAACTTCGGATCGGCGAGTACCTGCGCGTAGTTGTCCACCCCGACGAACGTCGTCCCGCCGAAGAAAGCCTGGTCGCGGAAGAGACTCAGCACGAACGCGTACACGATCGGCGCCAGGAACGTCAGTGCGAACACCAGCATGAACGGGGCGACGAAAAGCCAGCCGCGCCAGTTGCGACGGACTCGTCGCGTGGTGCCCGCACGGCGGGGCGGCGCCGGTGCGGGCGCGACCGCTGTGGACGTCATCGTCCCTCCGGATTCTCCGAGCGAAAGCGCGGCTCGCGAGATGTTTACGTCAACATCAGACCGGCGGAGGCTATCGTGTTGACGTGAACATGTCCAGGAACGGCCGCGGACCGTCGATGGCCGACGTCGCCAGGGAAGCCGGCGTGTCCGGCCAGACCGTCTCCCGGGTCGCGAACGGTCGGACGAACGTCGACGAGGCGACCCGAGAACGTGTGCTCGCGGCGATGCGCCGGGTGGGCTACCGGCCCAACAGCGCGGCCCGCGCACTGCGCAACGGCCGGTTCCGCAGTATCGGCGTGATCATCTCGGCGCTCGCGACCTTCGGTAACAGCCGCACCCTCGACGCGGTCGCGTCCGCGGCCGCGGGCGAAGGGTTCTCGATCATCCTCATGCCGGTGACCAGACCGTCCCAAGGCGAGGTGTCGGGCGCCTTCAGCAGACTCGACGAACAGGCCGTCGACGGCGTCATCATCCTCATCGAGCAGCACGAGCTGGACCAGAGCGAGATCGAGCTGCCCCACGGGCTTCCGGTCGTCGTCATCGACGCGGGCGGCAGGCGCGACCATCCGGTCGTCGACTTCGATCAGGCGTCCGGCGCCATCGCCGCGACCCGGCATCTGCTCGATCTCGGGCACGAGACCGTGTGGCACGTCGCCGGCCCGCCCGAGTCCTACGCGGCCGAACGCCGCCGGAAGTCTTGGCAGGAGACGCTCGAGGCGGAGGGCCGGGAAGTGCCGCCACCGCTCACCGGTGACTGGTCTTCGCGGTCCGGGTACGAACACGGCGTCCGGCTGGCGGGCGATCCCGCGGTCACCGCCGTCTTCGTCGCGAACGACCAGATGGCGCTCGGCCTGCTGCGCGCGATGCACGAAAAGGGCCGGTCCGTCCCTGATGACGTGAGCGTGGTCGGCTTCGACGACATGGACGAGGCCGCCCACTTCTGGCCGCCGCTCACCACCGTCCGGCAGTCGTTCGACGAGGTCGGTAACCGGGCCGTCGCCGCGTTGCTCGCCGAGATCTCCGACGGCGCCGCGGCGGGTGCGATCAGCGTGCCGACGGAACTCGTCGTCCGGTCCAGCACCGCGCCGCCGCGGTCACGGTCGAGGAAGGACTGAAGGGCGCTTCACCGCGCGTAACGAGGGGAAAGTCCCCTTCAGCTTTCGAGCACACCTGCGGCTTTCTGCGCGGCGCCGGTGATATTGCGGACCATGCCGCCGAAGACCACGCCGTGGAACGGCGCGATCCCCTTCCAATACGCGTGCCCGGCGAGCCCGTGCGGCTCGAACACCGCCCGCTGCCGGTAGATCGTCCCACCGTCCTCATCGGACTCGACCCCGAGTTCGAGCCAGGCGCGGCCCGGGAGCTTCATCTCCGCCCGCAGCCTCAACAGGCGCGGCCGGTCGAGGTATTCGACGCGCCACCAGTCCAGCGCTTCGCCGAGGTGCAGCCGTCGTGGATCCCGCCTCCCGCGCCGCAACCCGACCCCGCCGACGAGCCGGTCCGCCCAGCCGCGGACCGACCAGGCCAGCGGGAACGAGTACCAGCCGTGTTCCCCGCCGATCGACTCGATGACGTCCCACAGCGCTCCCGGCGAGGCGTCCGTCCGCTGCTCGCGTTTGTCCTCGTAGACCGTGCCTCCCGCCCACTCCGGATCACTCGGCAGGGGGTCCGACGGCGCGGTCGACGCGTCCGACCAGCGGGTCGGCACGTCGGCGTTCCGGATCCGGGTCAGCGCCAGTTCGACGGCGTGTTCGTAGTGGGTCAGCCCCGCTTCCGGGTCGGGGATGTGCTCGGCGATGGCGTGGTCGTGGCAGACCACTTCGTGCACCAGCGACTCGATCAACGGTACGGCGATCGACTTCGGCACGGGCGTGACCAGGTTGACCCACTGCGCGGAAAGCCACGGAGTCAGCACCGGAACGGGCACGACGGCTCGCCTTGGCAGACCCGCGACGATGGCGTAGCGGCGCATCATGTCCAAATAGGTCAGGACGTCTGGGCCGCCGATGTCGAACGCGCCGTTCACTTCCGGTGGCTGGTCTGCGGCGTGCACCAGGTAGTGCAGCACGTCACGGATCGCGATCGGCTGGATGCGGTTGTGCACCCACCGCGGGGTGATAATCGCGGGAAGGCGTTCGGTCAGGTAGCGCAGCATCTCGAAACTCGCCGAACCCGAGCCGATGATCACCGCGGCCTGCAGGACGACGGCGGGCACCCCGGAGTCCAGCAGGACCCTGCCGACTTCGGCGCGGGAAGCCAGATGCGGCGACAACTCCTCGTCGTCCGGCACGATGCCGCCCAGATACACCAGCCGCCGTGCGCCCGCCTTCTTCGCGGCCTCGGCGACAGTCTTCGCCGCCTCGCGGTCGATCGCGACGAAGTCCTTTCGCGCCAGGGAATGCACGAGGTAGTAGACGACCTCGCCGTCGGCCAGCGCCGTCTCGATCGAAGCCGGATCGGTGACGTCGCCGCGTTCGACCTCGACCCGGTCACGCCAGGGCTCTTCGGCGACCTTCTCCGGCGAGCGAGCCACCACGCGGACCTCGTGACCCGCTTCGAGCAGTTGCGGCACCAGCCGCCCGCCGACATATCCCGTCGCTCCGAGCACCACACATCGCATTCCCCGAGTGTTCACGGTGCCAGGCGTGCTCGCACCTCCACGGTCGCGGCGATACTGCTTCGGAGGAACCGGGCGACCGTCCGCCGCTCATCGTCCCCAAGGTCGCGCCATGCGGCGGAGAAGCGCTCGCCGAGGGGCAGAAAGAACTCGGCGCCGATTTCCCGCGCCTTGTCGTGCATCCGCAACTCGACCTTGCGGCGGTCGGTCGCGCTCCGGTCCCGGTAGAGGTGCCCGGCCCGCTCCAGCCGATCCAGCACCGACGTCGTCGCCGACGCGCTCAGATGCAGCGCGCCCGCGAGCCTGCTCGGGCTCATCGGGTCCCCCATCCTGGCCGCGTCCATGATCACCGCGAGCGCGTTGAGGTCGGTCCGGTGCAGGCCGTGCGCCTCGCCGAACATCTCGGCGAACCGGTCCGATTCGACGGTCAGCTGCCGCAGCAGGAGGACGAGCAGGGCGTCCGTGACCTCCTCGGTGTCTTCAGCGCCCTTGGTCATGCCCGAAACCTCCCCTCACGCTGCCCCGTCCGGGTGACCACTCTACTATTTCGATGGTCGAACTATTCACTCGTCGAAGTAGTACTGCCACGGGAGCCATCCGCTCATGATCTCCGAAGTCGAACACCCCGCCCGCACGCGGTCACGTCTGCGCTGGCTGCTCCCCGCCCTCGTCGCGGTGGCCTGGCTGATCTTCGGCGGATTCAGCGGCCCGTATGCGGGCAAGCTGAGCCAGGTCACGGAGAACGACAGCAGCAGCTTCCTGCCCGCCTCGGCCGAAGCGACCGAGGTCGGTGAACTCCAGAAGCAGTTCTCCAGTGCCGCCGTCATCCCGGCGATCGTCGTCGCCGAACGGCCGTCGGGCCTGACCGAGGGCGACAAGCGGTTCCTCGCCGACCGGACGTCGAACGCACGGCTCGTCCCGGCTCCGGAGAGCAACGCGGGCGCGCAGGTCGTCGTGCTCCTCGACGCCACGACCGACCCCGGGGACGGGGTCGAGGCACTGCGTGACGCGCTCGCCCGTGACACACCGGATGGGCTGAAAGTGCTGGTGACCGGTCCGGCCGCGCAGGTCGCCGATCTCAAGGAGGCGTTCGGCGGGATCGACGGGCTGCTGCTCCTGGTCGCGGGCGCGGTGGTCGCGCTCATCCTGATCATCGTCTACCGAAGCCCACTGCTGCCCCTGCTCGTCCTGTTGTCGGCGGTGTTCGCGCTGGGAACGGCGAGCCTCGCGGTGTACCTGCTCGCGGATCACGACGTGCTGGCGTTGAACGGGCAGAGTCAGGGCATCCTGTTCATCCTCGTCTTCGGCGCCGCCACCGACTACGCGCTCCTGATGATCTCGCGCTATCGCGAGGAACTCAGGACGTCCGACGACGCCCGCTCCGCGCTCCGCACGGCCTGGCGCTCGACCATCGAGCCGATCGCGGCCTCCGCCGGGACCGTGATCCTCGGCGTCCTCTGCCTGCTGTTCAGCGACCTGAACTCCAACAAGGGACTCGGGCCGGTCGCCGCCATCGGCATCGGCGCGGCCTTCCTGACGACCATCACGTTCCTGCCCGCCGTCCTGGCCTTGTGCGGGCGCAACGCCTTCTGGCCCTTCCGGCCGGCGGTCGCCCCGCCGAAGGAAGAGACCGGCGGACTTTGGGGACGCGTCGCGGGCTGGATCTCCCGCGCGCCGCGCACGATCTGGATCGTCACGACCGTCGTCCTCCTCGCGGGCGGCGCGTTCCTCCCGCAGCTCAAGGCTTCCGGCACCGCGCAGTCCGACGTCTTCCTCACGCCGGTCGATTCCGTGGCGGGACAGGAAGTCCTTTCCCGCTACTTCCCCGGCGGCTCAGGCTCTCCGACCGTGATCATCGCCCCTGCCGGACAAGCCAAGACGGTGACCGAGCTGGCGCGTGTCCCCGGCGTCTCGGACGTCCGTCAAAGCGGCGAAGCGGGCGGGCTCGCGAAGATCGACGCGGTATTGGCCGATCCGCCCGACTCCGACGCGGCCGTCGCGGCGGTCCAACGGATCCGCGAAGCCGTGCACACCGTCGACGGCACCAAGGTCGGCGGGCCGACGGCGACCCTGCTCGACACCAGGGAGACCTCGGAGCACGACCGGTTGCTGATCATCCCGATCGTCCTGGTCGTGATCTTCCTCGTACTCGCCCTGCTGCTGCGGTCGCTGCTCGCGCCGCTGCTGCTGATCGGCACGGTGGTGCTGTCGTTCGCCGCGACGATGGGCGTCTCGGCGCTGGTGTTCAACCACGTCTTCGACTTCCCGGGCGCCGACCCGGTCGTCCCGCTGTTCGGCTTCGTCTTCCTTGTGGCGCTGGGGATCGACTACAACATCTTCCTGATGACCAGGGTCCGCGAGGAGGCCGGCAGAATCGGCACCCGGGACGGGACACTGCGCGGCCTGCGTGTCACCGGCGGCGTGATCACCTCCGCGGGTGTCGTGCTCGCCGCGACGTTCGCCGCGTTGGCCGTCCTGCCGATCCTTTTCCTGGCGCAGCTGGCTTTCATCGTCGCGTTCGGCGTTCTGCTCGATACACTTCTGGTGCGCTCGCTGCTGGTACCGGCGCTGTCGGTGGACGTCGGACGGAAGATCTGGTGGCCGTCGAAGCTGGCGAAGACCGGCCGGGAATGAAAGCGGCGATCACGAGCGCGACGAGCGCGGTCGCCGAGCCGAGTCCCATGATCAGCCGGAATCCGTCATGGGACGGCACCCGCACCGGCCCGAAAGAGACGGTCAGCTGCGCGAGGATCACGCCAGCGACGGCACTGGAGACCGACGTGCCGATCGCACGCATGAGGGTGTTGAGGCTGTTCGCGGCCGCCGTCTCCGAAACCGGGACTGCGCCCATGATGAGCGCCGGCATGGCGCCGTACGCGAGCCCGATCCCCGCGCCGATCGTGGCGGACACCAGGACCAGATGCCATTCGCTCGCCATCAGGACGGTGCCGAGGCCGTAGCCGGCGGCGACCACGAGCGCGCCGAGCATCAGCGTCACCTTGGGGCCGCGGGCTTTCGTGATCCGCGCGGACAGCGGCGCGGTCAGCATCATCACCACACCGGACGGCACCAGCACAAGACCGGTGACGAGCATGGTCTGCCCGAGTCCGTAGCCGGTCGCCGCGGGCAGCTGCAGGATCTGCGGCAGCACCAGCGACTGCGCGAACATGGCGAACGCGAACACGATCGACGTCAGATTCGTCAGCAGGACCTGCCGCCGGACGGTCGTCCGCAGGTCCACCAGCGGCCGGGCCGCCCGCAGTTCCCAGCCGCCCCACAGCAGCAGGACGAGCGCGGCGGCCCCGAACAGACTCAGGGTCCGCCCGCTCGCCCAGCCCCATTGCGCGCCTTTGGAGATCGCCAGCAGCAGGCAGACCAAGGCCGTCGAAAGTCCTGCGGCGCCGACGAAATCGAACCTGCCGCCGGTGCGCACGTTCGATTCGGGAACGAACGCCAGCACGAGCGCGGTCACGACGGCGCCGAGTCCCGCCGCCGTCCAGAACAGAAGATGCCAGTCGGCGTTCTCGGCGAGCAACGCGGCCGCGGGCAGGCCGAGGGCGCCGCCGACGCCCAGTGAGGCACTCATCGTCGCCGTCGCCGAAGCGAGCCTTTCGGGCGGGAGTTCGTCACGCATGATGCTGATCCCGAGCGGGATCACCCCGGCCGCGAAACCTTGCAGCACCCGACCGGCGACCATCGGCACCAACGTGTCGCTCAGCCCGGCGACCACCGAACCCGCGATCAGCATGCCGAGGCTGAGCAGCAGCATCCGCCGTTTGCCGTACATGTCGCCGAGCCTGCCGACCATCGGTGTCGCGACCGCGCTCGCGAGCAGCGTCGCCGTGATCACCCAGGCCGCGTCGGCGGGCGAAGCGTCCAGGAGCTCCGGCAGCTTCGGGATCAGCGGGATGACCAGGGTCTGCATCAGCGAGACCACGATCCCGCCCAGCGCTAGCACCACCACGACCACTTGTGGACGCGGCACGGGCTGAGTCATTCGAAGCCTCCGGAGGGGAGCGGGAGTGAACGACTCCAACTTAAGTCAGTTGATTGACTTATGCCAACAACCCGGGCACTGTGTGAATCACCGGACCACCACGCCGAAGGAGCCCTTGATGACGGAGCCGTTGACGACACAGAGCGATCCGGATCGGCTGCCGAGCTTCCCGTTCCCCACCGACGAGGCACTGGCGCCGCCCGCCGAATGGGCCGAGTTCCGCGCGAAGTGCCCGGTCGCCAAGGTCGCTCTCGCCAGCGGCGACGAGGCGGCGTTGATCACTCGTTACGCGGACGTCAAACGCGTCCTGTCCGACTCACGGTTCACCAGGCCGACCCCTGCGGACAACGCGGCGCGGGTCGCGGACACCGAATCGGGCGGCGTCTTCAACAGCGAGATGGCGGGCGTGATCCCTCAGCACGGCGAAGCGCATCTGAAGTGGCGCCGGATGCTCGGAAAGTGGTTCACCGCCAAGCGGATGAACGCGCTGCGGCCGCGGATGGAGGCGATGGCCGTCCAGCTGATCGACGAGATGGTCGCGAAGGGCGGACCCGCGGACCTCAAGGCGGGCGTGGCCTTCCCGCTGCCGGTGTGGGTCATCTGCGACATGCTCGGCGTCCCGGACAGCGACCGGGAACGGTTCGCCCACTGGTCCGACGTCATGCTCAGCATGACCCGCTACACCCAGGCGGAGTTCGACGTCGCGCAGGCGGAATTCGGCCGGTACATGGGCGGGCACATCGCGGCCAAGCGCGCGGAACCGGGCGAGGACATCCTGAGCGCGCTCATCACCGACACCGACGCCGACGGCGAGCGCTGGTCCGACGCGCTGCTCGTCGCGACCGGGATCGGCCTGCTCATCGCCGGGCACGAGACCACCGCGAACATGATCGCGAAGATGGTGGCGATGCTGCTGGAAGACCGCGGCCGCTGGGAAGCGCTGCTCGCGGACCGGTCGCTGATCCGCACCGCCGTCGAGGAATCCCTGCGCATGGACGCCAACGCGGGGATCGGCATGTCGCGTTACCTCACCGAGGATTTCGAGGTCGGCGGGACGATCCTGTCGTCGGGCACCACGGCGATGTGCAGCATGGCTTCCGCGAACCGCGACGAGAGCGCGTTCGAGGCCGCGGCCGACATGACGCTCGACCGGAGCCCGAATCCGCATCTGGCGTTCGGCGCCGGCGCGCACGCGTGCCTGGGACAGCCACTCGCCCGTACCGAACTGCAGGTCGTCCTCGGTGTCCTGCTGGACAAACTGCCCACGCTGGAACTCGCCGTCGCGGCGGCGGAGCTGCGTAAGGTCGAAGGGCTCGCCGTCGGCGGACTGCGGGAACTGCCCGTGCGATGGTGATGCGCATGACGAGTGAGATCACCGGGGCCCGCGCCGAACGGGCGCACGCGACGCGGGAACTGATCCTGACCGCGGCGGAGCGGCTGTTCGCCGAACACGGCGTGTTCGCGGTGTCCAACCGCCAGGTCAGCGAAGCGGCGGGACAGGGCAACAACACCGCGGTCGGCTACCACTTCGGCACCAAGGCCGATCTGGTGCGCGCGATCGCACGGAGGCATTCGGGGCAGATCGAGGAGATCCGCCGCCGGATGCTCGCCGGTGTCGGGGACAGCACGGACCTGCGCGACTGGATCGGCTGCCTGGTCACCCCGGTGGCCGAACACCTGGCCGCCCTCGGGAGTCCCACCTGGTTCGCGCGCTTCGGCGCGCAGGTGATGACCGATCCCTCGCTCCGCCCGATCATGGTCGAGGAATCGCTGACCTCGCCGTCGCTGGTTCGGATCGTCGAAGGACTCCACCGCTGCCTGCCCGAACTGCCGGCCGAGGTCCGCGCCGAGCGCGGCGACATGGCCCGCCAGCTGCTGGTCCACATGGTCGCCGAACGCGAACGCGCCCTCGCCGAGGGCACCCCCACTCCCCGGTCCACCTGGCACGACGCCGCGACCGGGCTCATCGACGCACTCGCCGGGATCTGGCTGGCACCGGTCACTCCCGGCCCGGACGAAGGAAAAGGACCATGAAGATCACCGTCGACCAGGACAAATGCTGCGGCGCCGGAACCTGCGTACTGCTCGCCCCCGACGTCTTCGACCAGCGCGAGGAGGACGGCATCGTCGTCCTCCTCGAGGACTCCCCCGGCACCGCCTCGCACGACATCGTCCGCGAGGCCGCCGACGTCTGTCCAGGCGCCGCCATCACGGTGATCGAGTGACCCTGCTCGTGGTCGGCGCCTCCGCCGCCGGCCTCGGCACGGTGGAAGCCCTGCGCCGCAAGGGTTACGCGGATCGCATCACGGTATCGGGCGCCGAGCCGCACCTTCCCTACGACCGGCCGCCCTTGTCCAAACAGGTCCTTTCCGGGCTCTGGGAGCCTTCGCGGACCCGGCTGCGGCCGCCCGAACGCCTGTCCACATTGGACGCCGAGTTCCTGCTCGGGGACGCGGCGGTCTCGCTGGACGTCCGGCAACGGACCGTCCGCACGGCCTCGGGCCGGACCCTGACCGCGGACGACGTCGTCATAGCCACGGGCCTGCGGCCGCGCACACTCCCCGGCCAGGACGGTCTCGACGGCGTTCACGTTCTCCGCACCGTCGAAGACGCGCTGGCCATCCGGACGGCTCTGCTCTCCTCCTCGCGTGCGGTGGTCGTCGGCGACGGCGTCCTCGGTACCGAGATCGCGGCGAGCGCCGCCGTCATGGGCGTCCCCGTCACCCTGGCGGGTCCGCAACCGGCACCGCTGGCCGCCCAGTTCGGCCCGGTCGTCTCGGAACTGCTGGCGGATCTGCACACCTCCCGCGGCGTGGCCCTGCGGCTCGGCGCGGCGGTCACCGGTCTGGATTCACGCGACGGGCGGGTCACCGGCGTGCGGCTGGAAACCGGCGAGGTACTCCCCGCGGACGTCGTCGTGGTCGCGTTCGGCGCCGCACCGGCCACGGAGTGGCTCGAAGACAGCGGACTGGCGCTGGCGAACGGCGTCGTCTGCGACTCCCGATGCCGCGCGGCGGAGGGCGTCTACGCCGTGGGCGATGTGGCCCGCTGGTATCACGAAACACTCGATGTGGCCATGCGGCTGGAGAACCGGACCAACGCCACCGAGCAGGCGGGCCACGTCGCCGCGGTCTTGCTAGGCGAAGACCGGCCCTACACCCCGGTCCCCTACTTCTGGACCGACCAGTTCGACACCAAGATCCACGTGCACGGAACCCTGTTCGCGGACGCCGAGATGTCCATTGTGGAGGGCTCTGTGGCAGGCAGTCGCTTCGTCGCGCAGTACCGGCGCAATGGCGTGGTGACCGGTGTCCTGGGCTGGAACATGCCCAAACAAGCCCGGTCGCGCCGCCCGGAACTCACCGGGGTTCTCGTTGGAGGAAAGCCTTGACCACCACACCGTCGTTCCCCGCCGCCCGAGCGGCGGGGTGCCCGTTCGACCCGCCACCCGCCATCCGGTCGCTGCAAGAGGAGACGCCGCTGGCCCGGGTCCGGCTCTGGGACGACAGCACGCCATGGCTCGCGACCCGCTACGCCGACCAGCGGAAACTGCTCTCGGATCCCCGCGTCAGCGCCGATATCACCCGGCCCGGCTATCCGAGCCCGACGCCGCTGCGAGGCGGATCCATCAGTTTCATCCTGATGGACGATCCCGAACACGCCCGTCTACGCCGGATGGTGACCGCGCCGTTCACCATCAAGCGGGTCGAGGCCATGCGGCCCGGCGTGCAGAAGATCGTGGACGACCTGATCGACGAGATGCTCGCCGGGCCGAACCCCGCCGATCTCGTCACGGCGTTCGCGCTTCCGGTGCCTTCGCTGGTGATCTGCCGGCTGCTGGGTGTCCCTTACGGCGATCACGATTTCTTCCAGGACAACAGCAACGTCCTGATCAACCGCGAGACCACCCCGGAGGCCAAGGCCACCGCGGGCGTCGCGCTGGGCGAGTACCTCGACAAGCTGATCGGCGAGAAACTCGAGAAACCCGGCGAAGACCTGCTGTCCGGTCTCACCGAGCGGATCCACGCGGGTGAGCTGACCCGGCAGGAGGCGGCCGAGATGGGCGTCCTCATGCTGATCGCCGGGCACGAGACCACCGCCAACATGATCGCGCTGGGTACGCTGGCGCTGCTCGAACACCCGGACCAGCTAGCCCTGCTCCGCGAGACGGATGACCCGAAGCTGGTCGCCTCCGCCGTCGAGGAACTGTTGCGCTACCTGCACATCACACACAACGGACGTCGTCGGGTCGCGCTCGAGGACATCGAGATCGCCCGTCAGGTCATCCGGGCGGGTGAAGGCATCATCCTGGCCAACGACATCGGCAACCGCGATCCCGACGTCTTCCCCGAGCCGGACCGGCTGGACCTCCGCCGCGACTCGCGCCGTCACGTGGCCTTCGGCTTCGGCGTGCACCAGTGTCTCGGCCAGCCGCTGGCGCGCATGGAACTGCAGGTCGTCTACAGCACGCTGTACCGGCGCGTTCCCACCCTGCGGCTCACCACCGGCCTGCCGGAGGTCAAGTTCAAGCACGACGGCTCGGTTTACGGGGTGTACGAACTGCCCGTGGCCTGGTGACCTGAGCGACCACGATCCGCTATCCGGCGTGGGGAACCGGCGCCCTGTGGGCTGCCGGAGCCCGTTCGGCCGGGTCCAGCGCAGTACGGCTGCTGGGGCGGACGCGGGCCGGTCTCCTTTCGGCGCTGTCCTCCCCCGCGACCACGACCGACCTGGCGTGTGCTCTTGGCGTGACGCCGAGCGCCGTTTCCCAGCACCTCAAGGTCCTGCGGGATAGCGGACTGGTCGCGCGCGAACGGTCCGGCCGCAGCGTCCTCTACCTGACGACCCCACTCGGTGAACGGCTACTTTGACGATCAGAGGTCGATCAGCTCGACAGTCACCTTCGCTACATCTCCCTCCTCGATCCCTTCGGCCTTGCGGACCGCCTTCTTGACCGGCAGCACGTAGGCGCCACGCTTGGCGTCCGGGAAGATCGACGTCTTCCATTTGCTGCCGCCGATACCGACCTGGACCCGGACCGCCCCGAACCCGCGGCGGGGGCCGTCGGTGATCTCGCGGATCTCCTCGGAGATGTCCTCGGGCAGGCTCACGAAGGTCCAGGTCTCCTCGCGGCGGGCGTCCCAGACCCAGAGTTCGGCATCGAATACGACGATCATCGGTGGAGCTTCGCATATGGGACCGACAGTTTCCGCGCGGTCATGAGGTGGTCGCGTAGGTCGAGTGGGGAGGATTCGGGACACTCAACGTCCCGAATCCTCCATCGTCGCGTTCAGGTCAGCGCATCGGCAACGCCCGTTCGAGCCCAGCGGAAACCGCGGTCTAGCCCTGCGAAGGATGCCGCAGCGACCGGGTCGTCGTAGCGCCGAGCACGCGCGACGCCATCCAAGCCAGCGCGTCGGCCGTACGTGCCGGAGTGTCCGACGGCTGCATGATGTGGCTCAGCACGGTCCGGACCACGACGTCGATCGCCACATCCAGCTGCTCCGCATCCAGCGGCGGACCGTAGGCGCGAACACGGCCGCGCAGCATGACCGTCGCTTCGCCGAGGAGGCTTCCGGCCCGCGACGTCAGCAGCGGCAGCAACTCGGTGTCGGCGCCGTGCGTTGCCGAGACGATGGCTCGCAGCAGGAGGTTGTCGTCCGCGAGTTCGAGGACGCCGCGGACGGCGTCGTGGATCGCCTCGACGAGGTCGTCGGGGTGCCGTTCGAAGGCGTCCCGGACGACCGTGAGGAACCGCGCGAGTTCGTGCGAGATCATCGCTTCGGCCAGCTGGGACTTCGAGCCGAGTTCGTTGTAGACGGTCTGACGGCTCACGCCGACGACCTCCGCGAGTTTGCTCATCGTCACCGAGGACCAGCCGGAACGCACGGTCAGCTCGATCGCCGACTCGACGATCGGCTGACGGTACGGGCCACCCGTGACCGCGACTGAGGGCGCCTCGCTCATGATCGTCATTCTAGGCCGCCGATTCCGCGGCGAACGCCAGCGCCTCCGGCCACGGGGCCCGCCCGGCGATGTGGCGCCGGTACTTCATGATCTCGCGCGGCCGGTCGATCGTCAGCGCGCCGACGATCCGGTCCCCGCGCCGGTACAGCGCGGTGAACCCGCCGGAAGCCGGAACGGCGGTCACCACCTCGTCCGCACGTGGCGTGCCGACGAATTGGATCCGGTGGTCGTACCAGTCCGACCAGAAGTACGGCACCGGCGCCAGCGCACGGGCCGACTCCGGGGCGAGCGCGTGACGAGCGGCCGCGGCTCCCTGCTCCGCGGCGTTCGTCCAGTGTTCCAGCCGCATCAGTTCGCCGTCGAACAACGGATTCGAGGCGTGTGCGACGTCCCCGGCGGCGTACACGCCGGGGGCGCCGGTCGCGAGCGTGGCATCGCACACCACGCCGCCGTCGCGCTCGTGCAGCGGGACGCCACTCCCGGCGAGCCAGCCGGTGGCCGGGACGACGCCGATGCCGGCGACCACCAGGTCCGCGGGCAGCACCTCGCCGGTCGCGAGCCGGACGCCGGTCACCACGCCGCCGTCGGATTCCAGGCCGGTGACCGTCGTGGACAGCCGCAGTTCCGTACCCGCCTCTCGGTGGAGCGAAGCGCAGACGGCGCCCGCCTCTGCCCCGACGGACCGGGTGAGCGGGACATCGAGCGCTTCGACGATCGTCGCGGGCAGCCCGCGTTTCCTGGCCGCGGCGGCGACTTCCGAACCGATGAAACCGGCCCCGATCACGACCGTGCGCGCCCCGCGGTCGAGCGCGGCGCGGACGGCCAGGGCGTCCTCGGCGGTCCTCAGCGTGTGGACCCCGGTGATTCCCTCGCTTCCGGGCAGCCGCCGCGCGGTGGCGCCGGTCGCGATCACCAGCGCGTCGTAGGGAACCGTGGTCCCCGCCACCGACACCTCGCGAGTGGTGGTGTCGAGCCCGTCCGCGGGGGCGCCGAGCATCAGTTCGACGCCGAATTCGTCGCGCAGCGCAACCTCACCGTGGAACGGCTCGATCCGCCCGGGGCCTTCCGCGTCGAGGAACGCTTTCGACAGCGGGAGCCGGTCGTACGGCGGGTGGTCCTCCGCGCCGATCAGCACGATCCGCCCGCGGTACCCGTCCCGGCGCGCGGCCTCCACCGCGCGCAGTCCGGCCAGCGAGGCTCCCACGACGACCAGCGCCATGATCAGTCCCGCAGTTTCAGGGCGAGGACAGGGCAGGCGTCGACGGCGGCCGACAGGTCCTGCCGGTATTCCTCACCGGGCCGTTCGTCGAGCACGACGACCGTGCCGTCGTCGCCGACCTCGAAGAAGTCGGGCGCCATCGCCTCGCACATGCCCAGCCCGTCGCATTTCGCGCGGTCCGCCTCGATCTTCATCATGCTCCGACCCTTCCCGGTGCCACGAAATCGACCTTCTCCCGCACGCCGCAGTCCGGGCAGCACCACGAATCGGGGATCCCCGACCACGGCGTTCCGGCGGGGAACCCCTCACGCGGGTCGCCGAGTTTCTCGTCGTAGACGTAACCGCAGCCGGGGCACATCCCGCCTTCGGTCGCGTCGCCGTGCGTGTCGGTGACGACCCGGGACGGCGCGGTGACGCGCGTTCCGTGGCGCGCCAGGATCTTGGCCCGTTTCGACGGCTGGATGTTGGCGCGGGCGATGTCGCCGTCGAAATGCGCGAGCACGCGCGGATCCATCACGCGCCGCCACACCGGCGGGACCAGTGCCAGCACGATCATCCCGGCGTAGCCCGTCGGCAAGACCGGCGATTCCGCGAAATCGCGCAGTGTCTGGTAGCGGCGGGTCGGGTTGGCGTGGTGGTCGCTGTGCCGCTGCAGGTGGTAGAGCAGGACGTTCGTGGCGATGTTGTTGGAATTCCAGCTGTGGCTGGGATCCACCCGTTCGTAGCGTCGCCGGTTCGGCGGGCCGACCTTCTGCCGCCGCATGCCGTAGTGCTCCATGTAGTTCACGACCTCCAGAAGCGAGAAGCCGATCACGGCCTGGATCACCAGGTACGGCAGGATTCCCGGGCCCAGCCACACGGTCATCGCCGCCCACAGCACGGCCGACATCAGCCAGGCGTTGAGCACGTCGTTGCCGATCCGGAACGGATGCCGGTCGCGCCGGGCGTACCGCTTGCGCTCAAGGCCCCACGCCGATTTCAGCGAGCCGAACACCGTGCGCGGCCAGAACCGGTAGAAGCTCTCCCCCACGCGGCTGCTGGCCGGATCCTCCGGGGTCGCCACCCGGACGTGGTGGCCGCGGTTGTGCTCGATGTAGAAGTGGCCGTAGAAGCTCTGCGCCAGCGCGATCTTCGACAGCCAGCGTTCGTGGCTTTCCTTCTTGTGCCCCAGTTCGTGCGCGGTGTTGATGCCGATGCCACCGATGCAGCCGATCGAGATCGCCAGGCCGATCTTGTCCGCGACGGACAGGTCACCGCGGGCGATCAGCCAGAACGCGACCACGAAACCCGCGTACTGGATCGGCAGGAACGCGAAGGTGATCCACCGGTAATAGCGGTCCCGCTCCAACCGTTCGATCACGTCATCAGGCGGATTACCGCGGTCCAGCCCGGCCAGCAGGTCGATCAGCGGCACGATCACCAGGATCACGATCGGCCCGATCCAGAACCACACACCCCAGCCGGTGGCCGCGTGCAGACCGATGGCCAGGAACGCGAGCGAGGGGACGACCAGGCCGATCAGCCACAGGTATCGCTTGCGGTCGGTCCACCGTTCGGTCGAGCCCGCCGGGATCGTGCCCGTCATCTCGCTCATCGCACCCTCCTCCGTTGGCTGGGTTTACAAAACCTTAGGTGATGTACACCCGGTTTGACAAGTGGCCACCTTTTGTAAATCCACCGTTGCTTCATTTGGTGAGAACTTGGCGATATCTTGTGTTCGTAAGGAAACTTACTTAACTTGTGAAAACACGCCGCGACCCACTTCGTCCGCCCCGAAGGAGCGCGAATGCCCCGATCATCTCGTCGGATCCGACCCGCCGCCGTGACCGCCGTCGCCGCGGCCCTGCTGGCGCTGCCCGCCACGACCGCCACCGCGAGCCCCGCGGCGAGCAGCCCCTGGCCGGGCGCTTCCGCAGTCGCGAACGCCGACGGCTCGAACGTCCTCGGCGGCAACATGAGCGGCCTGTCCTTCGGCGGACCCGACGTCCTCTGGGCGGTGAAGAACGGGCCCGGCACGCTGTACCGCCTCGTGCGCAACGGCACGAAGTGGCAGCCCGACACCGCCAACGGCTGGTCGTCGGGCAAGGCACTGCGTTACCGCGGCGGCAAGGGAGATCCGGACGCCGAAGCGGTCGTGGCCACCCCGGACGGCGTGGTCGCGGCCACCGAACGGGACGGCGACAACAGCAAGACGAGCGCGCTCAAGGTGCTCCGGTACGACGTCTCCGGCTCGGCCAAGACCCTCACCGCCAAGGCCGAATGGGATCTGACCGCGGATCTGCCGAAGGTTTCGGCCAACGACGGCCTCGAAGCCGTCTCGTGGGTCCCGGACAGCGCCCTCACCGCGAAGGGGTTCGTGGACGAGCGCACGAAGGCGCCGTACAACCCGGACAGCTACCCCGGTCATGGCACCGGCCTCTACCTCGTCGGCCTGGAGAGCAACGGGATGATCTACGCCTACGCGCTCGACCAGGCGGGCGGCAAGTACACCCGCGTCGCGAGCTTCGCGAGCGGGCTCGACTCCATCATGGAGCTCGAGTACGAGGCTTCGACCGGCAAGTTGTGGGCGGTCTGCGACAACAATTGCGGCGGTGCCTCGACGACGCTCGCCGTCGGCGCGCAGGGCAAGTTCGCCGTGACCGCCACGTACGACCGTCCGAGCGGGATGCCGGACTACAACAACGAAGGCTTCGCCATCGCGGCCGCCTGCGCGTCGGGGAGCAAGCAGGTGGTCTGGGCGGACGACGGTAACGAAGGCGGCCACGCGCTCCGCGCCGGCACCCTCTCCTGCGGCTGAGCAACCACTCCATTCCGGCGCGGATCCGCGTCGGAATGGAGTGCATCGATTCCGGCCTTTCTCCCGGCCCGTTCCTGAACTAGTTTGTCGGCATGAAATTCATCTCCCTGGCGATTCTTCCGGCGTTGGCCATCCCCCTGCTCCTGCCGTCCGCCGCACTCGCGGGCGACGGCTGGGAATCCATCGGCACCGGGATGACCTCCGGCGCCAGCGGCGTCGCCGTCCTCGCCCGCGACGGCGACCGGGTCGACGCGCTCGTCCTGCGGGACAACAAGAAATCCGGCGAGAATCGGGCCGTTCAGGTTCGGCTCGAGCACGGCAAAGTGTCCAAAGTGTACTCGATCGACTGGCCCGGCGAACTCCCGGTCGATCTGGAAGCGACGGAAGGCGTGCCGGGAAAAGCAGGCGAATTCATTGCGCTCGCCAGCGACGGAAAAGGTTTCCACATCAAGCTGAAAGACCGGCGACTGAAAGTGCTCGGCGCTTTCCAGGCCCCCGAAGGAGACCCGGACGACAATTACGAGGGTTTCGCGCTGAAAAAGGTGAATGACCGATTGTTCGCGATCTGGGCGGACCGCGGTCAGGATGCCCGGCCCGCCACGCTCTACTCCGCGGAGTTCTCCGTCTCGAAGCTGTCTTTCAAGAAGCCGAAGTCGATCCCGTTCCGGGTCCCGTACCCGGTCGCCGACGTCCGGCACACCTCGGACGTCGAGATCACCGCGGACGACCGCGTCCTGGTCTCGGCCGCCTCCGATCCCGGAGACGAGGGCCCGTTCGACTCGGCCGTGTACGACGCGGGCGTCCTCCGCTCCGACGGCTCGATCGCCCTCTCCCCCGTCCCGGCGAAGATCGGCGACTTCCCCGGGCACAAGATCGAGGCCATGACCTGCCTTTCGCGCTCGTGCGGCAGCCTGCTCTACGGAACCGACGACGAGGCCGCGGGCGGTAGGCTCCGGATCTCGACCAGGAACGACCCGGAGGACCAGTGATCAGCGAAGACCTGCGTGAACGCCGCCACAAGATCATCGAAGAGCATATGGACACCGAGGTGGCCCACGAGTTCGAGCGCACACTGGGCACCTTCGACGGCCATCCGCACTACGAGATCATGGCGACGGGGCAGATCTTCGACGGCGACGAAGAGGTCATGGCGTACTACCGCATGACCCGGACGGCCTTCCCGGACCAGCGGCACGACAACGTCCGGTACCACTTCGCCGACGAGTCGGTCATCGTCGAGTTCGACCTGCTCGGCACCAACCTCGGCGAGTTCTACGGCCGTCCGCCCACCGGCAAGGCGTTCCGGGTGCCGATCATCGCGGTGTTCTTCTTCGACGAGGACCGGATCACCAACGAGCGCATCTACTTCGACGCCGCCAGCCTGATCACCCAGGCCGGGCACGCCGAACTGCTGACCCTGCTGGCGTCGGGCGAAGTCTGAACCAGGTGACGTCCGGGGCCACCCTGGCTCAGCCGCCGACGTGCGAAAGGCCGAACGCGGTGAGGAAACCGGCGACCGTGATCAGCCCGGTCCACAGCTGCGCGTCGTCGAAGGCCTCGGGGATCATCGTGTCGGCGATCATGGCGAGGATCGCCCCGCCGGCAATCGCGGTGATCACCGCCAGGGTGGCACCGGAAGCACCACCGAGAACGCCGTAGCCGAGCATGGCCGCCACACCGCTGATCACGGCGATACCACTCCACAGGAGGAAAACGTAGCGCCGACTTCGGCCCGCCCGCTTCATCCCCGCGGCGCTGGACAGCCCTTCCGGAACGTTGCTGATGAACACGGCGGCCACGGTCACGACACTGACGCTTCCGCCGCCGAGCAGGCTCGTGCCGATCACCATCGATTCGGGGACGCCGTCCAGCAGGGCACCGAGCGCGATGGCGGTCCCGGAGCCCGCTTGCTCGGTTTCGGACGGCTGCTGGTCACCGGAGCGTTTGCGATGGCGGGCGCCTCGCCGGGCTAGCGCGACGTTGGCGAGGGTATAGACGAGCGCACCGCCGAGAGCGCCGAGCGCGGTCGGCAGGAAACCGCCTTTTTCGTGCGCCTCGGCGATCAGTTCGAAGGAGACGGCGGAGATCAGCACGCCGCTGCCGAAGGCCATCACACCGGCCACGGCCTTGCCCGGGATCCGGACCAGGAAGCCCGCCACCGCGCCGAGCAGCAAGGCCGACCCGGCCAGTAGGCCCCAGCCGCCCGCGGCCAGTAGTTCCGGCACCCGATCTCCTCCTAGCATTCCGAAACCCGTCGCTCAGTCTGTCCGACCTGGTGGCCGGACGCGCGGCGGGAGGATTGCCCCGGAGAACGCGGGGTACTCGACCGGTATGGAACAAGAAGGCGTGACACGCGACAGCCGACGGCATCCGCCGCAGGTGGCCGCCCTGATCGTCGCCGTGGCCTTTCTCGCGGTCGGCGTGCTCGGTTTCATCCCAGGTATCACGACCGGCTACGAGGGGCTGGAGTTCGCCGGGCACCATTCCGAAGCCCGCCTGTTCGGTGTCTTCGCCGTGTCGATCCTGCACAACCTGGTGCATCTGCTGTTCGGCGTGGTGGGTGTGCTCGCCGCCCGCAAACGCTCCGCTTCCCGTGTCTTCCTGATGGTCGGCGGCGGGAGCTATCTGCTCCTGTGGATCATCGGACTGGTGATCCCGCAGAGCAGCCCGGGGAACTTCCTGCCGTTCAACGTCGCCGACAACTGGCTGCATCTGGGCCTCGGCCTCGGCATGATCGCGCTGGGTCTCCTCACGACCGCGCTCGAACGCAAGGCGGGCGACTACCCGGAGCCCGATATACAGCACCAATGAAAACGTCCGGGCCCGCCGCGGAAGCGACGGGCCCGGACGCTCGGGTCAGGCTCAGACCAGGTCGTAGCGGTCGAGGTTCATGACCTTGTCCCACGCCGACACGAAGTCGCGGACGAACTTCTCCTTGGCGTCGTCGCTGGCGTAGACCTCCGCCACCGCGCGAAGCTCGGAGTTCGACCCGAACACGAGGTCGGCACGGCTGCCGGTCCACTTGACCTCGCCGGTCGCCCAGGCGCGGCCTTCGAAGGTCTCCGCGTCAGCGGACGTGGCGGTCCACTGGACGCCCATGTCGAGCAGGTTCACGAAGAAGTCGTTGGTCAGTGACCCCACCTTCCGGGTGAACACGCCGTGCGGGGACTGCTGGGCGTTGGCGCCGAGCACACGCAGGCCGCCGACGAGGACGGTCAGCTCGGGCGCGCTCAGGTTCAGCAGGTTCGCGCGGTCGAGGAGCAGGTACTCCGTCGGGAGACGGTGGCCCTTGCCGCGGTAGTTGCGGAAGCCGTCGACGGTCGGCTCCAACGGGGCGAACGACTCGACGTCGGTCTGCTCCGGCGTCGCGTCGGTGCGGCCCGGGGTGAACGGCACGTCGACCTCGACGCCGCCGTCCTTGGCGGCCTGCTCGACGGCGGCGACGCCACCGAGCACGATCAGGTCGGCCAGCGAGACCTTCTTGCCACCGGTCTGGGCGCTGTTGAACGCCTCCTGGACCCCTTCCAGGGTCCGCAGGACCTGACCCAGCGTCTGCGGGTCGTTGACCTCCCAGTCACGCTGGGGCTCGAGCCGGATGCGGGCACCGTTCGCGCCGCCGCGCTTGTCGCTGCCGCGGAAGGTCGAGGCCGACGCCCACGCGGTGGAGACCAGCTGCGAGACCGACAGCCCCGAAGCGAGCAGCTTCTCCTTGAGGGAGGCGATGTCCGCGTCGTCGATCAGCTCGTGGTCGACGGCGGGCACCGGGTCCTGCCAGATCAGCGTCTCCTGCGGCACCAGCGGGCCGAGGTAGCGCTGGACCGGGCCCATGTCGCGGTGGGTCAGCTTGAACCAGGCGCGGGCGAAGGCGTCCGCGAACTGGTCCGGGTTCTCGTAGAACCGGCGCGAGATCTGCTCGTAGACCGGGTCGAAACGCAGCGCCAGGTCGGTGGTGAGCATGCCGGGCGCGCGGTTGAGCTTGCCGTCCTCGGGGTCCGGCACGGTGTTCTTCGCCTTGCCGTCCTTCGGCGTCCACTGGTGGGCGCCCGCCGGGCTCTTGGTCAGCTCCCAGTCGTACTCGAACAGGTTGTGGAAGAACCAGTTGCTCCACTGGGTCGGGGTCGGCGTCCAGGTGACCTCGAGGCCACTGGTGATCGCGTCCCGGCCCTTACCGCTGCCGAAGGTGTTCTTCCAGCCGAGGCCCTGTTCCTCGATCGAAGCGCCCTCGGGCTCGGCACCGACGTACTTGTCCGGGTCCGCCGCGCCGTGGGTCTTGCCGAAGGTGTGCCCGCCGGCGATCAGCGCGACGGTCTCCTCGTCGTTCATCGCCATGCGGCCGAAGGTCTCGCGGATGTCGCGGGCGGCGGCCAGCGGGTCCGGGTTGCCGTTCGGGCCTTCCGGGTTCACGTAGATGAGACCCATCTGCACGGCGGCCAGCGGGCCCTCGAGCTGACGGTCACCGGTGTAGCGCTCGTCGCCGAGCCACGTGCGCTCGGGACCCCAGTACACGTCCTCGTCCGGCTCCCACACGTCCGCGCGGCCACCGGCGAAGCCGAAGGTGTTGAAGCCCATGGTCTCCAGGGCTCGGTTGCCGGTGAAGATCATCAGGTCGGCCCACGAGATCTTGCGGCCGTACTTCTTCTTGACCGGCCACAGCAGACGGCGGGCCTTGTCCAGGTTGCCGTTGTCCGGCCAGCTGTTGAGCGGGGCGAAGCGCTGCATGCCCGCGCCTGCGCCGCCGCGGCCGTCCTCGATCCGGTACGTGCCCGCGCTGTGCCACGCCATGCGGATCATGAAGCCGCCGTAGTGGCCGAAGTCCGCGGGCCACCAGTCCTGCGAAGTCGTGAGGACGGCGTCGACGTCCTTGGCGAGCTCGTCGAGGTCGAGGGTCTTGAACTCGGCGGCGTAGTCGAACCCGGCGTCCATCGGGTCGGAAGCGGCGGAGTGCTTCCGGAGGATCTTCAGGTTGAGCTGGTTCGGCCACCAGTCGCGGTTGCCCGCGCCTTCGGTGGGGTGATTGCGGCGGCCCGACGAGACGGGGCAGCCGCCCGCGCTCTCTTCGTTCATTTCGCCGACGACGGCGTCCGGGCTGTCAGACACGGGGATCCTTCCGGGAATCAGAACTAGCGGGGTTCAGGAACGGGGTTCGATCGCACAGTCGGGGCACCGGCCCCAGTAGATGACCTCGGCCTCTTCGATCAGAAAGCCTTGATCGTTCGACGCGGTCAAACAGGGGGCGGGACCGACGGCGCAGTCGACGTCGGCGATGGCTCCACATGATCGGCACACGACGTGGTGGTGGTTGTCCCCGACCCGGGACTCATAGCGTGCCACGGATCCCGACGGCTGGATCCGCCGGACGAGACCCGCGGCGGTCAGTGCCCGCAACACGTCGTAGATGGCCTGGTGAGAGACCTCTCCCAGCTCGGAACGCACGGCACCGATGATCGAGTCGGTGTCGGCGTGCGGGTGGTCGCGGACCGCTGTCAGCACGGCCACCCTCGGACGCGTCACGCGCAGGGCGGCCCCGCGCAGCATCCGCTCGAACTCCGGGGTCGTGGGCACGAGCGCAGTCTGGCTCATTTTCTGGAATGAATCAAGTTCTTGCATCCCGGGCGTGTCTCTCCTGCCCCAAGTCCGCACGCACCGAGGACACGAAGACCGAGCACCCCGAGCCCTTCACGCGCCGTGACGGTGAGTTTGAGGCCACTGGGACGATTCGGCCGCCCGGCACGGCAAGGGCGGTTACCCATATCGACGCCGCTTTTGTGGCTTTCGTTACAGATTCTCTTCAAGAATTTCACTCCGGACAAACAACTGGCCGAAAACGCATTGATCGACGATTTTCGATATCCACGAAGCGCCTCCGGTCACTGGTCTGGACCGCGTAGCGATGACCACACGAAGGTGCGAAAATCGAACGAAACTTGCTCCCGAGGCAAGGAACCCCCACTGTCACCAGAGGCTTTTGGTGCACATCAACACAAAAGTGGCATCACAGGACACCTGGACGAGTGAGTGAGCACGCCGGAGCGTCGCCGGCCGACCCGCACACGCCTCTCGGCCAGGACCCACAATTCGTTGGCAGAGCATGATTCCCCGCAGATCTGCTGCTCCGGGGCCACACGCACACGTGACCACGACTCACTTCCCCCGTGGTAGCGTCTGCGCCCTGCTCCCCACAGTCCGGCCTCATCCAGCGCACACCGTCAAGGAATAATCATGCCCGAACAAGGCTTCAACGTCGTCGTGGCGGTGGATGGTCCTGCGGCGGCGGGCAAGACCACCACCTGTCTTGAACTGGCGAGATCATTCGACCTTCGCTATCTCGAAAGCGGCAGGACTTACCGCATCATCGCTTTCGAAGCACTTCAACGGGAAATTCCGGTCGACAACGCCGGGAAGATCACCGGACTGTGTGACGACTTGATAACGGAGAGTCGTTCGGTGGGCCTACTGACTTCCGAGCGCTACGCGCCGGACAAACTACGCGCGGCCCCCGTCAACGTCGCCGTCTCGACCGTGGCCAAGATCGCGGAGGTCCGCCAGCGTGTCACCAGCCTCATCAGGCTTTGGGCCGGAGCACAGACACGGTGCGTCATCGAAGGACGAGACATCGGCACCGCCATCTTTCCCGCGGCCACCGTGAAGTTCTACTTGACCGCCAGGCCCGAAATCAGGGCGATGCGGCGAGTACGTCAAGAGCGGGCAGCCTCTTACGAGAACGTTCTCAGTGACGTGATCCGCCGAGATGCCGCCGATATGTCCCGAACGTCGTCACCGCTGGTCGCCGCGGAGGACGCCATCAGAATCGACACCTCCGAACTCACGCTCGTGCAGGTGCTGAACCGCATGTCGTCGGCGTGTCGTAACAGAGGCTTAGAGATCAACCGATAGTGCGAGTACGCTTCTGCTTTGTCTGCGACGAAGCTAAGTTGACCACGAGTATGACTTCAAGTGATCGATCAATGACGAGGAGTATCGGGTTATGAGACCGGCGATGGCGAAGGAAAACGAAGCCGAACCGGTGACAGCCGAATGTCTCTTCTGCCATTTCGATGACGCCTCGGTCAATGACGTACTGTTCGAAGGACGCGAGATCTATGTCCGCTGGGACAACTTCCCGGCAGCAAAGGGGCATGTCGAAGTTGTCCCGAAAAGACATGTGGAGTCCTACTTCGCTCTCACAGCGAGTGAGCACGCCGAAGTCTATGCCCTGATCAAGCGGGCATGGCACAAGATCGAAGAACAGTTCCAACCGGACGGATACACCATCGGCGTGAACGAGGGGCAGGCCGCGGGCAGGACGATCGACCACCTGCACATCCACCTGATCCCACGCTACGAGGGCGACGTGCCGGACCCTCGAGGCGGTATCCGTCACGTCCTGCCGGGGACCAATCCCGACGAATGGCTTGCTTGAGCCTTCCGCGCCTCCACCACGAACCAGTTGCCACGCCCGCTCGGCAAGACCCGGACCGATACGAAGCCGGAAGCGGCCAGCTCAGCCACAACGGCTTCGGGCCTGCGTAACGAGAACCAGCGCGAGGATGACATATGCGCGCTTCGCATCCATCCTTCGCCTTCCCCTTCCTTGAGGCTGATCGCGGTGACACCGCGGGGCGCGAGCACTCGATGGAGCTCGGAGAAGACGTGAGGATGTACCTCGCTCGGGAGATGCAGGACGCTCGCACACGCCCAGACGCCGTCGAACACTCCGGCGGCGAACGGCAGGGCCTGGAGATCGCACTGCACCGCGCCGAAGACCGCACACCGACACCGGGTGTGCCGGAGCAACTCTTCGCTGAGGTCGGTCGCGACGACGGCCGTACCTCGCTCGATCAGGTACTCGGAATCGCGGCCGGCGCCACTGCCGAGGTCCAGTACGAGAGCACCCGGCAAGGACTCGAAGAACCGATTCAACTCACGGTCGAGACCGGGAAATTTGTCAAGTGTGTCCGTGGCCCGGATGAAGGCGGCGGCGCTCTCGTCGTAGGCCGAGCGGTTACGTGACACGAGGGCACGCAAGTCTTCGTCGTTCAGGTGCATTCGAAGTCCTCACGGCCGATGGCCATGCCCAGGTTCGTCATCTCCTCGAGCAACTCCCGCCTGTTGAGCACGTCGTAACCCCGGCCAGCGTCGACGCTCACGCAGCCGACGAACTTGTTGCGCCCGCTCCTGATAGGCGTGACGAAGAGCGCCGTTCGATGCCGGAGGGCCTGGAACTCCTCCCACGTCAGGTTCATCACCGATTCCGGTCCGTACCTTGTGACGTGGTCTTCGTATTTCGCCGGGTCGGTGAGGTGCTCCACCAAGGGCGCGACGTCGAACCGCACCTCACGATCGTGTTGCCAGCACAATCCCACAGCCCCGATGCCTCGCGCCGGGGCAAAGCTCCGCGTCGCTGGAAAGGATGACATCCGATAGGAGGAAAGTCGTTTCAGCACACCTTGTACCGGATGTCGCAGCGTGCGCGTCTTCCGCCACACATGGAGCGCCAGATCGCCGGTGTCCAGTGGCGGATCGATTTTCGCACTGATATCGAGCAGACTGCCGAACGTGGACAGGACACGGCGACGCATCATGACGTTCCGGTCCACAAAGGAGCGTCGCTGCCAGCTTTCGAAGGGTGTGAAAGCGCCGAAAACACCGGCCACGACGAGAACGACCAGCAACAGGTAAGGGCGGCCGGTCAGGAGGTCATCCCAGAAGAGCTTTGAAGGTACGTTGTAGGCCTTGCCCGCCAGGAACAGGGTCGCCGTCAGCAGAATCGCCTTGTCCGCGGCCTTGGCCGTCTTCCGGCTCATGCCTTTCCGTCGCCCTGGTGCCGCCACGCCTTGCCTGGAAGGTCCGTACGCTCGCCGTTCTCACCGGTCAGCACCACCTCGCGCTTCTCGGTGACCACCCCGATCCTGTGGAAGCTCAACGCTTCGGCGAGATCGTCCACCTGGCCTGGAGATATGGTGAAGACGAGCTCGAAATCGACCGAATCCCCCATGACCAGGCTCAACGGCTCCACGTTCACATGGGCAGCGACGGCGGCCACCGCTTTGGGGACGGGAATGGACCGCTCGTCGACGTCGATTCCGACGCCACTCGACTCGGCGATGCCCAGCAAGGTGGCCTTCAGGCCGTCCGAGGTGTCCTGGCAGCTCGTAACCACTCCGCTGGCCCCGAGCACGAGTCCCTCGCCCACCCTGGCCACCGGCCGCTTCCAGTTGGCGAGCAACGAGGGAAGCAGGCTGTCGATGACCAGGTCCGGGACGCCGGAGCGCAGATACGCCATCGCGGCCCCGGCGAGGCCGGTCGGGGCCGTGAGGCATACGGCGTCGCCGGGTTTCGCGCCGGACCGCAACAACGCCTTGCCTGCCGGGCAAACCCCCAGAGCCGAGGCGGAGAGGATCAGACGTTCCGCGCCACCGATGTCACCACCCACGTTGAAGCAACCGAACGCGGCACACGCGTCACGGATGCCTCGCATGACGAGGCCGAACAGGACGTCGTCCATTTCGGCCGGGTACCGTACGACCGAAAGTAGCCCGATCGGCTTCGCGCCCATCGCAGCGATATCGCTCAAGTTCGCCGCGACCAGGTAGTACCCCAGGTCGTATTCGTCCAGGTGCCCCATCTCGTACAGCCTGAATTTGGGGCCACGGACGTAGTCGGTGCCCACCACGAGGTCATGGCTCCCGGCCAGCCGGAAGACCGCGCAGTCGTCTTGCGCATCGGCTCCCGTGGTCAGCTCCACGCGGCCGCCGTCCGGAAACGAAACCGGAGCGAACGCACCTGCCTGGCGAGCGAACAACGGAACGATCGTCTGTGCCAGTCTGGTCGGTTCGTCCGAGAATTTCTCACTCACCACAGGACAGCTCCGCATCGACGGTCGTGACGTTGCCACTCAATTTTCCCGGCCAGTAGTCCACCATTCGCATGGTCCGGCGAAGCTCCCCCTTCCGCATCACCACCGCGTAATCCCATTCCGGGTCCTCGATCGCCAGCACGGCGCCGGCGACCGAACGCAGATACTGCCTTTTCTGCTTCCCCGTCGGCCGATAGACCCGGACCCTTTCCCGGTACACGCGGAGGAAATAGGCCGAAGACGGCCACGGCGAGAGCGCGAGTTCCCCGAGAGAGCCCAGATCCCGGTAGGCGAGGGCGTCCGCGATGAGATGATCGTCCACGGCGTCCCCATCGATGGGGAGAAAGTGCAGATGCGCGTGCGTGATACAGGCGTGGCTCTCCTGTCCGGCACTCGACCCGTGCTCCAGAATCAGCGGCTCGCCGAAGGCCTCGCGATACAGCGGCACGATCTCGGCGAGAAAGCCTGACACCTCCGCCTCATGGAGGGAAAGTACCTGAGCGAACGACATGTAGTGGTTCGACGGAAGGAGCAGGAGATGCCCGAGGACGAGCGGTGACATATCTGCCAGCAGGGTCAAATTTTCTGTTGAATATATTAGCCGGGACGGTGGGTCACCTTCGTAGAAACGGGCGAAGGAGGTGTCGCCAGCACCTGAAAGCTCTTCACAGAAATCCGCACCCGCGCACTGCATGGTTTCGATCATGTCGCCCCCTGCCGCCTCGCCTGGTCTCCGTCGATCGGACCATCCTGGATTTTTGCGCACGGATATGGCGGACTTGAACGGTCAATGCGGAGGTTAACTCGAACGTCGTAACCTGATCACAGATTCGTGAACGCGAACTTTGGACAAAAGCAGGACACATCATGGCCGATACCTGGCCACTCACCCGATCGCACGAAAAGCGCCCGCCACCCGGTGGGCGACGGACGCTTTCCGCTATCGCGATCCGCTCACATTTACGGCGATCTCAACGAAATCGCGCACGAATATCCATTCATCGGCGAAATCCGCACTCACCGGCCTTCTCGCGCCAGCAGTTCCCGGACCCGTTCCTGCAGCGCCTCCCGCGGGTACGCGTTCACCTGGGCCCCCGCCATCCGCACCGGGTCGCCGAAGAAGAAGTACTCGTACAGCGACTCACGCCCGGCGAAGCTCGAGACCGACGCGTCGAACGCGAGCTTGAACAGCCGCGCGCGGTCCTTCGCGGGCAGTGTGGCCGACTGGAGGTAGGTGTCGATGTCGGGGCGGCCTTCCGCCTCGAAGTCCGCTTCACCCGGCAGAGCCATGAGGCCGGACGCGGAGAACTTGCGGATGATCTCGGTCAGCCGCGGCGAGACCTTGGTGGGGTACCAGTTCCGGGCGGCGTTGAGGACCTCCCATTTGGGCAGGAAGACGCCATCCTCGCTGAGTTTCCCGTCGGCCTCCGCCGCGCGCAGCACGGCCTTCTCGATCTCGACATAGGAAATCAGCTCCGACAGGTCCTGCTGGATGTGCTGGAAGCCGCCGATGCCGATCGCGTCGGCGATCTCACTGGCGAGGCCGAGGTAGAACTCCGTCTTCGCCAGCGTGCGCGTGACGACCTGGTGGGTCATGAGCGCGCCGGCGCCGGTCTCGGAATACCACGCGTTGCACAGTTCCGGATGCCCCAGCAGGAAGACCCGCTCGTTCGGGACGAAGACGTCGTCGAACACCACGACCGCGTCCATCTCCTCGAACCGCGAGGCGAGCGGCTCGTCGAAACGCGAGCGGCCGTGGTCGAGTCCGGCGCGGCAGAAGTACTTCAGCCCGGGTGCGTCGTTCGGGACGGCGAAAGCGTAGGAGTACGGTGCGTCCTCCGGGGTGCCGCGCAGAACTGTCGACGGGAACACCAGGAGTTCGTCCGCGATCGGCGCGATGGTAGCGAGCATCCGGGCGCCGCGGACGACGATGCCGTCCTCCCGCTCTTCGATCACCTTCGCCGACAGGTTGCCGCCGCCCTGCTGGCTCCCCGACACAGAACGATTGACCTGCGGCGGGATCAGGGTGTGCGTCGCGAGGAGGTCGTTCTCGCGCGCCATCTCGTAGTACTTCTCGATGCGCTCGCCGAAGACGGGATCGGCCTGGGAAAAGAACTTCTTCGCGGTCGACAGCGCGGTGAGCGACGAGTTCATGTAGTCGCCGGTGCGGCCGAGGAAACCGTTGGAGTACTGCGCCCACACGGAGAAGGCGGCGCGGCGTAGCTTGAGGTCTTCTTCGGTGCGCGGCACCAGGAACGACGTTCCGACGCGCTCCCCCGTGGTCGGCGATTCGTAGGTCAGGACGTCACGGTGCGCCGGGTCGTGCTGGAGGTCGAACAGCTTCGCGTAGGTCAGCGCGTTGTTGCGGAACGCCGGGTGTTCGGCGACCTTCGAGGTCACCTTCTCGCCGTCGACGTACAACTCCGGCGTCATCCCGTTGAGCTTGTCGAGGTACTGCTGTCCGGTACGGGCTCCCATGTCGTGCTCCTTCTCGGGGTGGACGTCGTTGTCAGAACAGGGATTCGTGGCCTTGCGCGGATTCGTGGATGGTCGAGAACTGCCCGTTGACGAAGCCGAGCGCGTTGCCGGAGCGATAGTCGAACTCCTGCACTTCGCCGAGGAACAGGGTGTGGTCGCCGCCGTCGTACGCGGCCCACGGCGTGCAGTCGAACCAGCTGAGGACGCCGCCGAGTCGCGGCGCGTGTCCGCCTTCGACCCAGGTCGGCGCGCCTTCGGGAGTCGGACGGCCGGCGAAGTTCATCGCGAGCGCCTCCTGTTCTGCGCCCAGGACGTTGACCGCGAACGGGCGGTCTGCCAGCAGGTCGTGACTTTTGACCGTGCGCTGGATCGAGACGAGCACGAGCGGCGGATCCATCGAGACCGCGGTGAAGGAGTTCACCGTCAGACCGTGCCGTTTCGTCGCGGCGTCGAAGGTCACCACCGCGACACCCGTCGCGAAGCGGCCGAGACAGCCGCGGAAGAACTGCGCGGGCGGCCGATACAGGCTCGAACCCGGCGAGAAACTGGTTTCGCGTGACATCATCGTCTGTTCCTGTTCTATAATCGAACAGCCAGTTCAACTATCGAAATGGATCGTATACGATGGTTTCGGACTCCCGCAAGACCGCGAGCACATCCCAGACGCTCAGCCGTGGCATCCGCGTGCTCGAAGTCCTTGCCGACGCCCAAGAAGCGCTCAGCGTCGACCAGATCGCCGAACGCCTCGGCGTCCATCGGTCGATCGCGTACCGGCTCATCCGGACGCTCGAAGACCACGGGCTTCTCACGCGGGAACCCGCGGGGAAATTCGAACTCGGCACGCGTCTGGCCGCGCTCGCGGCGGGGATCAAGCACGACCTGCAGGCCGCCGCGCTGCCCGAATTGACCGCGGTCGCGAACGAACTCGGCATGACGTGTTTCGTGACGGTGATGGACCGCGAGGAATGCGTGACCCTGGTCAGCGTGGAACCCCGGCACGCCGTCGCGTCCGTCGCGCAGCGCCCGGGGTCCAGGCATCCGTTCACCGCGGGCGCCCCCGGCCGCGCGATTCTTTCCCAGCTGCCGTCGGAAGAGTGGCCCGAGGAGGTACGGGAAGTGGCCGCCCGCGGCTACGCGGACAGCCATGGCGAAGTGATCGAGAACCTCAGCTCGGTGGCGGTGCCTCTCCCCCTTCGCGGCCACAACCCGGCGGCACTCGCCGTCGTCTATCTGTCGAGCACACGGGCCCCCGCCGAGCTCGCGGAGCGGCTCAAGGCGGCGGCGAAGGCCGTCCGTGACGCTCTAGGCGGGTGAGCGTCACGGACGACCTGATCACTTGCCGAATCGGAGCGGGCTCACCGCCTGCTCGGCCTCATGGTCCGGTCCGAGCGGGATCCCCGACCGGTCCCGCAGCAGCAAAGTGGCGATGAGGCCGACGACGGTCATCCCGGCCAGGTAGACGGCCACGGACACCGACGTGCCGGTCGCGCCGACCAGAGCGGTGGCGATCGTGGGCGCGAAAGCGCCACCGAGGATCGCGCCGAGCGCGTAGGAGATCGAAACGCCGGAGAACCGGATCGAGGCGGGGAACAGCTCCGCGTAGAACGCCGCCTGCTGGCCGTAGGTGAACCCGAGCCCGACGCTGAGGATGATCAACCCGAGCGCCAGCAACACGATGTTCCCGGTGTCCACCAAGGGAAAGAGCACCGCGACGCCGGCAAGCTGCGCGATCCAGCCCAGCACATACGTGCGGCGCCTGCCGATCCGGTCGGAGACCGCGCCCGCCGCCCACGTCGAGAGCAGCCAGGTCGCCGCAGACGCGGTCACCGCCCACAGCACCGGCCCGCGATCGAGGCCGATCGGGCCCTTCGGATTGGTCGCGTAGTTCTGGATGTAGCCGCCGGTGGTCATGTAGCCGACGGCGTTGTTGCCCGCGAACACCAGCGCGGCCACCAGGACGAGCACGGAGTGCTTGCGGAACAGCTGGATGATCGGGGTCCGGGTCTGCTCGCGGCGTTCGGCGATCTCACGGAAGACCGGGCTCTCCTCGACACGACGCCGCACGTAGTGGCCGACCAGGATCAGCCCGACACTGAGCAGGAACGGGATCCGCCAGCCCCAGTCGAGGAACGCCTGGCCGGGGACGAGCAGACTGGTCAGCGCCAGGACACCGGAAGCCAGCAGCAGGCCGAGCGGGACGCCGATCTGCGGCGAGGCACCGAAAAGTCCCCGGCGCTTCGACGGCGCGTGCTCGACGGCCATCAGGACGGCACCGCCCCATTCACCGCCCGCCGAAACGCCCTGCAGGATCCGCAGCAGGATCAGCAGCACCGGCGCGGCGACACCGATCTGGTCGAAGGTCGGGAGCACGCCGATCAGCGTGGTCGCGACACCCATCAGGATCAGGGTGAGCACCAGGACCACGCGACGGCCGTACTTGTCCCCGAAGTGTCCGGCGAGGAAGGCGCCGAGCGGGCGGAACAGGAAGCTCACGCCCACCGTGGCGAAGGAAACGAGGGTGCTGTTCGCGCCGAGGCCGGAGAAGAACAGCTTGCCGAAGACGAGACCGGCGGCGGACGCGTAAACGAAGAAGTCGTACCACTCGACCGTGGTGCCGACGACGGTCGCGAAGGCGACCCGACGTCGATCGGAAGACGGTGGGACGGTCCGGCCGGGCGTGCGTTCATCCTGCGCTGGATTCGACACCTTGACTCCTTTGACATAGGCCTGACGCGAGTGGCGGCCCGCTGGGATCCCCGGGCGAGGCGAAGGCCACTCGGTGCCCGCCTTGCCACTGTGGCACGGAATCATATACGTTATTAGATACGAAGCAAGGGTCGAGGATTCAGGGGAACATGGGCACTTACGAGGCATCAGCGCCTTCCGGCCGCGCGTCCGGTCCGCTGGACACCCGGCCGGGCAAGATCATCGCCGTCCATCTCAGCTACACGTCACGGGCCGCACAGCGCGGGCGGCGTCCGGCGACCCCGTCGTACTTCTTCAAGCCGTCGAGTTCGATCGGTACGTCAGGCGGCACCGTCGAACGTCCCGCGGGGACCGAGCTGCTGGCCTTCGAGGGCGAGATCGCGCTGGTCATCGGCACCACGGCCCGGTGGGTCAAGCCCGACAAGGCGTGGCACCACGTCGCCGCGGTCACCGCCGCGAACGACTTCGGCCTCTACGACCTGCGCGCGGCGGACAAGGGCTCCAACGTCCGGTCCAAGGGCGGTGACGGCTACACCCCGCTCGGTCCCGGCCTCATCGACGCGCGCGACATCGATCCCTCGTCGCTGCGCATCCGCACCTGGGTGAACGGCGACCTGGTGCAGGAGGACACCACGGCCGGACTGCTGTTCCCGTTGCGACAGTTCGTTTCCGACCTCTCCCAGCACTTCACGCTCGAACCGGGCGACGTCATCCTCACCGGCACCCCCGCGGGATCGACGGTGGTCTCCCCCGGCGACGTCGTCGTGGTCGAAGTGGACGTCCCCGGCACCTCCGCCAGCAGCGGACGGCTGCACACCACGGTCACCCAGGGGATCCGGTCCTTTTCGGACATCGGCAGCCTGCCCGAGGTCGACGACAAGCAGCGTGCCGAGGCTTGGGGCACTCCCGCAGAGGAGTCACCGGAACAGGAAACGCAGGCGCTCAGCGAAGCCCTGCGCGCCAAACTGCTGCGCGCGCCTGTCGCGGGCTTGTCCGCCCAACTGCGCAAACGCGGGCTGAACAACGTCGCGATCGATGGCGTGCGCCCCAATCTGCCCGGCTCGAAGGTCGTCGGCACGGCGAGGACCTTGCGCTTCGTCCCGAACCGTGAAGACCTCTTCAAATCCCACGGCGGCGGTTACAACGCACAGAAACGCCTCTTCGACTCGGTCGGCGACGGCGAGGTGATCGTCATCGAAGCCCGCGGCGACAAGGGTTCCGGGACACTCGGGGACGTCCTGGCGTTGCGGGCACGCTACCTCGGAGCGGCAGGCGTGATCACCGACGGCGGGGTCCGCGACTTCGAGGCCGTCGCCGCCACCGGCCTTCCGGTGTTCTCGCAGGGCCCGCATCCGGCCGTCCTCGGCCGCAAGCACGTGCCGTGGGACACCGACGTCGCGGTCGCCTGCGGCGGCGCCACCGTGCTGCCCGGCGACATCATCGTCGGCGACGACGACGGCGTGGTCGTCATCCCGCCGTCACTGGCCGAGGAGGTCGTCGACGCGACGCTCGTCCAGGAGGACGAAGACGCGTGGATCGCCGAGCAGGTCGGCCAGGGCCGCCCGATCGAGGGGCTCTTCCCGCTGAACCCGTTGTGGCGGGAAAGGTATGAGGCATGGCAGAAGAAGCAGTGAAGACGACCAGCAAATCCGAACTCGCCTACGAGTGGCTGCGTGAGCGGATCGCCCGGCACGAGTACGGCCCCGGTTACCGGCTCGTCCTCGCCGAGATCGCCGGCGCGCTCGACATGAGCGTCGTCCCGGTGCGCGAGGCGATCCGGCGGCTCGAGGCCGAACGGCTGGTGACCTTCGAGCGCAACGTCGGCGCGCGCGTGGCGATGGTGGACCAGAACGAGTACGTCCACGCGATGCAGACCCTCGGCGTGGTCGAAGGGGTCGCCACCGCGCTGTCCGCGCCGCAACTCTCCGAAGAGAACCTCGCGCGGGCCCGCCGCGTGAACGAGCGCATGATCGCGCTGCTGGACCACTTCGACGCGCACGAGTTCACCGCGTTGAACCAGCAGTTCCACTCGCTCCTGTTCGAATGCTGCCCCAACCCGCAGATCCTCGACCTCGTGCACCAGGGCTGGACCCGGCTGTCCGGACTGCGCGACTCGACCTTCGCGTTCGTTCCCGACCGCGCGCACCGGTCGGTCGAAGAACACGAACAGATCCTCCGGCTGATCTCCGAGAAAGCCGACCCGCTCGACATCGAATTCGCCGCGCGCAATCACCGCTGGGCCACCATGCAGGCCTTTTTGGACGCGCGAGAGCGCGCGAAACGCTGACTGAGGAGGACTCTTGACCAGCACGACTCCCCGGCCGATCCCGGACGGCGTCCCGGAGCGGATCCGGCACTACATCGGCGGCGAACTCGCCGACTCGGCCGACGGTGCCGTTTTCGACGTACTCGACCCGGTGACCAACGAGGTCTACGTCCAGGCCGCCGCCGGCAAGAAGGCCGACATCGACCGCGCCGTCGCCGCCGCGCGGAAGGCGTTCACCGAGGGCCCTTGGCCGAAGCTGCTGCCGCGCGAGCGTTCCCGAGTGCTGAACCGCATCGCGGATCTCGTCGAGTCGCGGGACAAGCGGCTCGCGGCACTGGAGAGCTTCGACTCGGGCCTGCCGATCTCACAGGCGCTGGGGCAGGCTCGCCGGGCCGCGGAGAACTTCCGGTTCTTCGCCGACCTGATCGTCGCGCAGGCCGACGACACCTACAAGGTGCCCGGCCGCCAGATCAACTACGTCAACCGCAAGCCGATCGGTGTCGCCGGGCTGATCACGCCGTGGAACACCCCGTTCATGCTGGAGTCGTGGAAACTCGCCCCCGCGCTGGCGACCGGCAACACCGTCGTGCTCAAACCCGCCGAGTTCACGCCGCTCTCCGCGTCGCTGTGGGCAGAGATCTTCGAGGAGGCCGGGCTCCCGCAGGGCGTGTTCAACCTCGTCAACGGCTTCGGTGAGGACGCCGGCGACGCGCTGGTGAAGCACCCGGACGTCCCGCTGATCTCGTTCACCGGCGAGAGCGGCACCGGCAGCCTGATCTTCGGCAACGCCGCGCCGTTCCTCAAAGGACTGTCGATGGAGCTGGGCGGCAAGTCCCCCGCCATCGTCTTCGCCGACGCCGATCTGGAGACCGCGATCGACGCGACGATCTTCGGCGTGTTCTCCCTCAACGGCGAACGCTGCACTGCGGGCAGCCGGATCCTGGTCGAGCGCGCGATCTACGACGAGTTCGTCGAGCGCTACGCCGCGCAGGCCGAACGTGTCGTGGTGGGCCACCCGAGCGACCCCGAGACCGAGGTCGGCGCGCTGGTGCACCCCGAGCACTACGAAAAGGTCATGAAGTACATCGAGATCGGGAAGACCGAGGCCAGGCTGGTCGCCGGCGGCGGCCGCCCCGATGGCTTCCCGACCGGGAACTACGTGGCTCCCACGGTGTTCGCCGACGTCAAACCGGATGCCCGGATCTTCCAGGAGGAGATCTTCGGCCCGGTCGTCGCGATCACGCCGTTCGACACCGAAGAAGAGGCGCTGGAGCTCGCGAACAACACGAAGTACGGGCTCGCGGCCTACGTCTGGACCAACGATCTCAAGCGGGCGCACAACTTCGCGCAGTCCGTCGAGGCGGGCATGGTGTGGCTCAACTCGAACAACGTCCGTGACCTGCGAACCCCCTTCGGCGGGGTCAAGGCGTCCGGACTGGGGCACGAGGGCGGTTACCGCTCGATCGACTTCTACACCGACCAGCAGGCGGTGCACATCAATCTCGGCGAGGTGCACAACCCCGCCTTCGGCAAGGGCTGACCCCGTTCCCCGTCCACAAAGGATGACGCAATGAAGCCGATCCCCACCCCGAAATCGCCGCCGCCGGACGTCCTGCGCTGCGCGTACATGGAACTCGTCGTCACCGATCTGGCGCGTTCGCGCGCCTTCTACGCCGACGTCCTCGGACTGACGGTGACCGAAGAGGACGACACGACGGTCAGCCTCCGCACGATCGACGAGTTCATCCATCACAACCTCGTGCTGCGCGAGGGTCCGGTCGCCGCGGTCGCGGCGTTCTCCTACCGGGTGCGGTCACCGGAGGACCTGGACAAGGCCGTCGCGTTCTACACGGAACTGGGCTGCCGGGTCGAGCGCAACGAAAGCGGGTTCACCAAAGGCATCGGCGATTCGGTGCGGGTGCAGGACCCGCTCGGCTTCCCGCTCGAGTTCTTCCACGACGTGCAGCACGTCGACAGGCTCAGCTGGCGCTACGACCTGCACGTTCCGGGCGCGCTGGTCCGGCTCGACCACTTCAACCAGGTCACCCCGGACGTCCCGCTCGCGGTGAAGCACATGGAAGACCTCAACTTCCGTGTCACCGAAGACATCCAAGACGGCCAAGGCGTCACTTACGCGGCCTGGATGCGGCGCAAGCCCACCGTGCACGACACCGCGATGACCGGCGGCGACGGGCCGCGGATGCACCACGTCGCCTTCGCCACGCACGAGAAGCACAACATCCTGTCCATTTGCGACAAACTCGGCTCGCTGCGGATGTCGGACCACATCGAACGCGGCCCCGGCAGGCACGGCGTCTCGAACGCGTTCTACCTGTACCTGCGCGACCCGGACGGGCACCGCGTCGAGATCTACACCCAGGACTACTACACCGGCGATCCCGACAACCCGGTCGTCACCTGGGACGTGCACGACAACCAGCGCCGCGACTGGTGGGGCACGCCGGTGGTCCCGTCCTGGTACACCGACGCCTCCCTCGTACTCGACCTCGACGGCAAACCGCAACCGGTGGCCGCGAGGACCGAGGAAACCGAACTGGAAGTCACCATCGGCGCCGACGGCTTCTCCTACACCCGCAAAGGTGACGACGAAGGCGAACTGCCGGCCTGGAAACAGGGCGAGTACAAACTCGGCAACCAGCTCTGAGTGCCGGTTGGCGGAGCTGCGGATGTATCTGAAAGGCGACCGAACGCGTGAACCCGCTCGATCGCAATGGCGGGTTCACCAGCAGACAATAAGGCGGGGACATGCTCGAACAGGAGAAGATCACCGCGATCGCCGACGAACTGGCGGCCGCGGAGGAGGCCCGGGAGACGATCCCACTGCTGACGGCGCGCTATCCGGACATGACCGTCGAGGACTCGTACGCCGTGCAGAACGAATGGCGGCGCCGGGGTATCGCGGCGGGACGACGTCCGGTCGGGCGCAAGATCGGGCTCACGTCGAAGGTCATGCAGGCCGCCACCGGGATCACGGAACCCGACTACGGCGCCATCTTCGCGGACATGGTGTTCGAGAACGGTTCCGTGATCGAACACAGCCGGTTCTCGAACGTGCGCATCGAGGTCGAACTGGCCTTCGTACTGCGTGATTCCCTCGCTGGACCGGGCACCACGGTGTTCGACGTACTGCGCGCGACCGAGTACGTCGTGCCCGCGCTGGAGATCCTGTCGTCGCGCATCGAAATGGCGGGACGGACAATCGTGGACACGATCAGCGACAACGCCGCGATGGGCGGGATGGTCTACGGCGGCAACCCGGTCGCCGTGGACGCCGTCGACCTGCGGTGGGTTTCGGCGCTGTTGTACCGCAACGAAACCATCGAGGAATCCGGCGTCGCCGCCGCGGTGCTGAACCACCCCGCGAACGGTGTCGCCTGGCTGGCGAACAAACTCGCCCAGCACGGCGACAAACTGGATCCGGGCGACATCGTGCTGGCAGGCTCGTTCACGCGGCCGATGTGGGTGCACCCCGGCGACACCGTGACCGCCGACTACCGGGACCTGGGGGCGATCACATGCCGCTTCGTCTAGACCCGCCGTTCCGGGATCAGTTGGCCGAGCGACCGCGGATCGGCATGTGGGTCACGTCGGGAAGCCCGGTCGTCGCGGAGATCTGCGCGGGCTCCGGACTCGACTGGCTGCTCATCGACACCGAGCACTCCCCCGCCGGACTCGAAACGGTGCAAGCGTTGCTTCAAACGATCGCCGCGTATCCCATCACGCCGATGGTGCGCGCCCCGTCCGGTGACGCGGTCGCGCTCAAGCAGCTGCTCGACCTGGGCGCGCAGAACCTGCTGGTGCCCATGGTCGACAGCGCGGAGGAGGCGGAGGCCGTGATGCGGGCCGTCCGCTATCCGCCGCGTGGCGTACGCGGTGTCGGCAGTGCTTTGTCCCGGTCGGCGCGCTGGAACCGGGTCGAGGACTACCTCCTGAAGGCCGAGGAGCTCACGTCACTGTTCGTCCAGATCGAGTCGACGGCAGGTGTCGCGGCAGCCGCCGGGATCGCCGCTGTCGACGGCGTCGACGGGGTGTTCGTCGGCCCGTCCGATCTGGCCGCCTCGATGGGTCTGCTCGGGCAGCAGACCCACCCCGACGTCACAGCAGCCGTGCTGAGCACCTTCGAGGCCGTCCGTGCTCAGGGGAAACCGGTGGGGGTCAACGCGTTCGACCCCGCACAGGCCCAGCGCTATCTCGACGCCGGTGCTTCGTTCGTGCTGGTCGGTGCCGATGTCACCCTGCTCGCTCAAGGTTCGGAGGCGCTCGCGCGGCGTCATCAGGCTTAAGGCCTTGGCATCCACCGCGGTCGAAGGTTGGGCCGTCGTTCCGTGAAGGACCCCTTGAGGGACCCAGGGTCCCTCAAGGGGTCCTTCACGTACTTCAAGCAGGCAAAGGTGGGCCTCGCTCGGGAGGGTCGCCTGCTCCAGCGTGGCGCTCGCGAGCTTTCTGTCGTGAGACGAGGGCGCCGCAGGTTGCGAGTAGGTGCCTGAGCAAGGGCCGCCAGACCACGCTTCCTTGGCCCAGTGTTGTTCGCTGGGCATGGCGAGGGGCCCGTCGCCGGTGTGGCTGGCGGGCTCCTCGGGTCACACGTGGTGGAGGGTGTTGCGCCGGGGTTTCTGTAGCGGATCTCGGTATTGGGGTGGGATGAACTCCGGTAACCCATCGGCCGCCATCCGGACTTCCCAATCACCGTGATGGATCAGCCGGTGGTGGAACCCGCAGAGCAGCACAAGGTTCCGGAGATCGGTGGGTCCTCCGTCTGCCCAGTGATGGATATGGTGAGCGTGGCAGTTCTTGGGCCGCCGATGACACCCGGGGAACGCACATCCGCCATCCCGGATGTTCAACGCACGCCGCTGGCCGGGGGTGACGAACCGTCGCAGCCGTCCCACGTCGAGGGGTTCTCCAGCGGCACTCATCACGACCGGCAACATCAGGCAGTCGCAGGCGGCGAGCCGGGCTTCGCGGGCGGTCATCGTCCCCACGAAATCGAGGCAGGCGGTGCCGAGGCCGGTTTTGAGTGCGTCGAGTCCGATCGTGACGTGCAGCAGGGTGCGGTAGCCGCTGGTGCCGGGTTGGTCGGGGCAGGCGATCGCCAAGTCGAGGATGTCGACCCAGGCGTCTCCCATGCGTTCGCATTTCATGCGGAGATCGGCTTGGCCGAACTCGTCGACCGGCCGCGGCGCCGCATGCGCCTCCAAAGCCGCCGCGGTGCGGGCACCGGTCTCGTCGTCGAGGAGACCGGTCAGTTTCCAGTAACCGTCTTGGCGGCGCTCCAGGGTGATTTCCCGGCGCGGCGGGGCGGGTTCGGGATCCTTCGGCTCGTTGCCGTCGGGATCCAGCCAGGCCAGGAGGTTCGTTTCGGCGTCCATCAGTTGGCGGGGTCCGGCGTCGCGGGCGAGGGTGGCGAGGATCTTCTCCGCGCTCGCCCGATCCTCAGTCGAGGTGTCGGCGGGGAGCTTCTTCAGGATCTCCAGGATCTGATCGATCCGCTCATCCCCGACCAATCCTTCGGCGGCGACCGCGGCGGTAGCGGGCGCGACAGCAGGAACTTCGTTCCCGTCCAAAGCGCGAGTCGGGTTCAACGCGATCGCGCGATTCACCACCGCACGCGCCTCACCCACCGACAACCCCGCCACATCAGCGAACCAGTTCGCCGTACGGCCATAGCCATACAAGTCTTTGACACCCCGAGACTCGACCTCCGCCAAATACCGCCCCAACCCGGCGGTAGCCATCCTGATCACCTGCAACGACTGCTGCACACCATGGGCAAGCTCCAGCTTGCCGGCACGCCACAACTCCTGCGGCAACTCGGGAAGGACAGTCTCGGACACCCCTCAAGAATACCCCAAACCAATCGAACAAGCGTTCGTAATTTTAAGCAACAATGAGCCAGCGCATTTACCACTGACTGGTGATAGTGCCGAGAAACGAGACTGCGCGTGCGTAATCGCCCGAAAAGCAATTAGCCGACTAATTGCGAAGGCGAGCGCTCCGGAAGCCTAAGCGCGGCCGCAACACCACCAGCAGCGACGAGACCCACAAACCCGAACACCACACCGAAAGCCAACACGGGCCGCGCGTCAAGGCCCGCCAGGATCGCGCCGGTCACCGCCACCCCGGCCACCGCACCGACCTGCCGAACCGTGTTGAACAGTCCCGAGGCGCCGCCCGCGGCATCGGGTTCGACGGACGCCATCGCGATGGCGGACAGCGGTGACCACGCCAGAGCGTTGGCAGCACCCAGAAGCGCGGCGCCCACCGAGATCCACCACGGATTCAGGCTCAACACCACTACCAGCCCGATGAGCAGCAGACTCACCGCCAGCAGGCTCATGCCGAGTATCGCAGGCCGTCGCCCGCCCACCCGGTCGACCCAGCGGCCCGCCGGTGGTGACAACAGGATCGCGACGACGGCGTCCGGCGCGAGGACCATCGCGGCTTCCATCGGGCCGAAACCGCGCACCTCTTGGATGTAGAGCATGGTGGGCAATGCCATCGCGAGGACCGCCGCGCCGAGCGACGCCATCGCGAGGCTCGCAGACGAATACCCGGACGAGCGATAGAGCCGCAAGGGCGCGAGGGCGTCCGCGCCTTGCCCGCGTTCTCGGAACCAGAAACCGACGAGCAACGCGACGGCAAGGGCGGTCGCGGGCAATGAAAGTATGCTCCAGGACAACAAGGCCCACACGAGAAGGCTGAGACCGGCCGTGCTCAACGCGGCGCCGAGCAGGTCGAAGCGTGTGGCGTTCCCGGAGCTTCCCGGAATCAGGCGGATGCCCATGACCACGGCGATGACGCAGAGCGGCACGTTGACCCAGAAGATCCAGCGCCAATCCAGGCTCGCCGTCAGCAGCCCGCCCAGAATGGGGCCGAGCAAGGTGGCGGCCGCCGCCACCGAACCCCAGATACCGAACGCGCGCCCTCTCTCGTCTTCGGCGAAGAGCCGTCGGATCAACGTGAGTGGTTGCGGTGACATCGCGGCCGCCGCCAGGCCTTGCAGGATCCGGAACGCGATGAGCCATTCGATCGACGGCGCGAGCCCGCACAGTGCCGAGGCGACGCCGAAGCCTCCCATGCCGAAAAGGTAGACACGCTTCGGATCGAAGAGATCTCCTAGCCTGCCGGCGACCAGCAGCGGAACAGAAAACGCGAGCAGGTAGCCCGCCGTCACCCAGAACAACGCGGCTACGTCCCCGCCCAGCTCGGCTTGAATGCTCGGGCTCGCCACCGCGACGATGGTCGTGTCCAGCAGGAGCACGAAGAACCCCGCGAGCAGCGCCGCGAGCCCACCCCATCTCGACGGCCCCATAGCGCACACCTTAATGACGATCGCGGTTACGGTTTTGCCATGACCGCACTTCCGCGCGGCGGTGCCCCCGCCGAAGCTTTGGCCGAGGTCGAAGCGAGCATCGAGGACCGCTGGCGCCGTTTCCTCGAGGAATACGGTGTCACCGCCGGAACGGAAGCGGAGAACGACCTCGCCGAATCGGTCGTCGCCGACACTTCCGCGTTCGAATGGCGAGTCGTCGACGCCGCCCTCGACAGGCTGGCCTGCGCAGACTGCGGCAACGCGCTCGGCGCGGGGCCCACCGGCTGCGGGAGATGCGACCAGGCCAACGGCTTCCAGTTCGCGGCCATCGAGACCGACCGGCCCGCCACGCCGCCGGGCACCGAGCACGGGCTCCGCGTCGCCACCGCGGTCGCCCGCACCCGGCACCGCTACGGTGCGCGGGCCCGCTGCGGTTTCGAACTCGGTCTTCCGCTTCTCCTCGGCGGCGAGCTGCCCGGTACGCCTCAAGCGCAGGCGTACCGGGCAGCGATCAACAAGCTCACGGAAGAGGAATGCGAGCGCGTGACCTCGTTCGAGGAGGTCACGCGGCTCAGTAGTCGTCGCGTCCGGTGAACTGCTGCTCCAGCAGCTCCGCCGAACCCGCGACGAGTTCGAGCGGGTCGGTGAACTCGTTGATGTCGAGGTTCACCAACGGCAGGGAATGACGCAGCACCAGGTGTTCTCCCATGACCACCAGTCCGCCGACGACGATCGTGTTGCCGATCTCCGTCAGCACGGTAGCGAGGTCGACCTGGTCGACGCGCGCGAACGGTGTCGCGATCTGCACCCAGTCCTCGCGGCGATCGAAGACCTCCCGCGCGATGACCACGGTCTGGGCCCGCTCTTCGTAGTCGTCGTCGCCGTAGGACAACCGGATGCGTATTTCGTCCGTTTCGTCCTTCACCACCCGATATTCGTGCCGTACGAACGCGACCAGATCGGCCCATTCCGCCATGAATTCAATCTCCCTCGCAGTCGAAGATCGAGACTAGCGAGAGCGGACGGTCTCGAACCGTGCCTCGTGCCGACATCACCCGGACGAAGCAGCACGGACCAAAGACAGGCCGGTTCTTCGCCGCGCGGGATCCCTTCACCGCGCCGTGAAGGGATCCCGCCCGGTCGGTCAGCCGCCGGTCGGCAGCCCCGCTCGCGCTTCCTGCGAGGTCAACGGCCGAAGCGACAGCGTGTACTCGTACGTGCTGTCGGGCTGAACCTGGCTGCGTTCCCGCACCGGGTTGGGCGTGTCCCCGACCCCGGTCACCGCGTGGCTCGCGTGCAGCGTGAACCAGCCCTTGTTGCGCTGCAACTGGAACGGATACGCCGCCCGGTCGAGGTCGTCGAACGGTGTCACGCTGACGTCGTTCGCTCCCCCGACCAGCAGGCCACCGGTCCGGCCGTCGGTGAGCAGCGCCCATCGGCTGTCGGTGTGGTTGCCGTGGTCCTGCGGCCGGTGGTACTCGACGTACTGCTGGTCCACCGTGCTCGACTGCACGCCGATCGGCGTCCCGTCCTTGCGGTCGACGTAACTCTCGGCTTTCCGCCCATACCAGGCGAACCGGTCATACCGGTCCGGCACCGCCAGTGCGACGCCGATCCGGGGCAGGTACGGCAGAGTGCGCACGCTCCCCTGCGGCACGACGCGGTTGCCGAGGCTCAGCGTCCCGGTCCGGTCGACGGTGTAGGTCATCGTCTGGTCGAACCACGCCCCGGCGACGTCCGGCGCCGCGACCCGGCTGTCGACGATCACCCGCACGCTTCGCGAGCCGTCCTTCTCGACCCGCACTCCCGTGACCGTGGTCTTCAACCGGTCCAGGCCGGCTTTGCGCCAGTCCTCGCCCTCGGCCCTGCCCCAGGCGAAGGTCTCGTTGCTGATGGGTGCCCGCCACGCGTCGAGTTTCGGCCCGGCGGTCAGCAGTTCCTTGCCCTGATGCCGGATGGACGTCAGCGCACTGCTCGCCTTGTCCACCTTGTACGTGACCCCCGCCGCCGACGCCGTCACCGAACCCGCGTCCTCGACGACTCCGACGGCCTTCCCGTCGAGCGGCGTCCGGTCCAGGCCCGGAATCCGTTTACCGCCCAAGGAGAACTGGTCGTGCGCCAGGACATGTCCCCGCGCGAGCATGGGCTCGCCCTGGGTGGTCACCGCCTCGACGGTGAGGAAGCGCTCGCGATCCGCGGGATTCGGCGGCGCGGGAACGGCGACTCGCCCGGTCGTCCCGGCGCCGACCCGCAACGGCTGTTCGCCGCGGGCGACGATCCGGGAGCCTTCCTGGATCCGCCACCGCAGGTTCAGCTCGTCGGTGCCCTTGAACTGCCGTTCGTTGGTCACCGACACCGTGCCACCGGAGTAGGCGAACCGGAGCGGCTGATGCGCCCAAGCCATCTGCGCGGTCTCCGGCTGCGCCGAACGATCCGTGCCGATCAGACCGTCCACACCGGACAGACTGGAGCCATAGGACAGGTGGCTCCCCTGGTCCGTGACGCTGTCGAAGTCCAGGGCCAGGACGGCACCGCCGGCCGGTGCGGCACCGGACAGCTCGGCGGCGGACAGTGGCTTGTCGTAGATACGGACGTCGTCGACGGCGCCGCGGCCCATCCAGCCGATGTTCGACGGGTCGTTCCAGGACGTCTCGAAGTCGCGGCCGACGTTGACCTCCGCCGAAGACGGGTCGATCGCGCCGGTGAACGGTTTGCTGCCGACCTCCTTGCCGTCGAGATAGAGCCGCAGGGCCGTGCCGTCGTAGGTACCGCTCACCCGGTGCCAGTTGCCGTAGAAATCGGCGGGCACCTTGGCCTGCACCGCCTGCCACGTTCCGCTGTGGATGAAGAACTCCAGCGTGTCCTGCGTCTTCATCTTGAGCGCGTACTGGTGATCGCCCTTGCCGAGGATGCGGAAATCACCGGTCCATTTGCCCGGCTTCACCCAGGCGTCGAGGGTCAGCGCCTTACCGGTGATGTCGAGCTTCCGGTCGCGGTAGACCTCGACGAAATCGTCCAGTCCGGACAGCGCCAGTGCCTTGCCGCGATGACCGTCGACCAGCTCCGGTTTGCCGCTGAGGTGCGCCGAGATGTCGTTGCCCGACGCATCGGGCGTGATCCGGATCCGCTGCCGGATGTTCTGCTCCGCCCAGTCCCAGATGAACCCGCCCTGGGTCTGCGGATTCGCCCGGATCGTGTCCCAGAACTCCCGGAAGTTGCCGAGGCTGTTGCCCATGGCGTGGGCGTACTCGCCGAAGATCAGCGGTTTGGTGGTGTTCTTCGCCTGTTCGGCGAACTTCTCCGGGGACGGATACCGCGGCCCCCACACGTCCGCGAACGGCGCGTCGCCGTCCGGGCTGTTCGACTGGTGGTAGATCGGCCGGGTCGGTTCGTTCGCGTCCAGCCATTCCGCCAGCGCGAAGTGATGCGCGCCGAGGCCGGCCTCGTTACCGGTGTCCCACAGGAAGACGCTCGGATGGTTCTTGTCCCGTTCGACCATGCCGATCATGCGGTCGAAGAACGCGTCCCGCCAGGCCGGGTCGTTCGCCTGGCAGTATTGAGCGCAGTTCTCGTGGTTGTGGGTCTCGATGTCGATCTCGTCGTCGATCCAGAGCCCGTGCCGGTCGGCCAGTTCGTAGAAGTAGGGGTCCGACGGGTAGTGCGAGGTGCGGACCGCGTTGACGTTGAGCTGCTTCATCAGCGCGACGTCGCGCTCCTGCGCGCGCCGGGGCACGTGCCTGCCGTGATCGGGGTCGGTCTCGGCGCGGTTGACGCCCTTGAACAACACCCGTTTCCCGTTGACCAGCAACTGTTTGTCGCGGATCTCGATCTCCCGGAACCCGACCGTCTCGCTCGTGATGTGTGTGACGCGACCGTCGGGCGCGGTCAACGTGAGGACGGCCGTGTACAGGTTCGGCGTCTCGTCGGTCCACTTGGCCGGGTTGCGGACAGGCAGGTTCAGCGTGGTCTTGCCACCCGCCTCGACCTCCCCGCTCGCGGACCCGGCCTCCTTGCCCGCGGCGTCGCGCAGGCTCAGGCCGACACGGTGCTTGCCCGTGGTCCCGCCGGGTTTGGTGGCGACCTCGACCGCGGCCTTGAGGGTGGCGTCGGTGTAGGTCGCGTCGAGGTCGGTCGTCAGTCCCACGTCCTGGATGAACGTCCCCGGCGCCGAATGCAGGGTCACCGAGCGGAAGATGCCCGAGTACCGCCACTGGTCGACGTCCTCCAGGTAGGCGCCCGCGCTCCAGCGGTGCACCTGCACGGCGATCCGGTTCGGGCCAGGGCGCAGCGCGGAGGAGATGTCGAACTCCGCCGGCGTGTAGCCGCCCTGGTCGTAGCCGATGTACGTCCCGTTGACCCAGACGAAGTACGCCGACGTGACACCCTCGAAGCGCAGGAAGGTCTCGCGTTCCGTCCAGTCCGCGGGCAGGGTGAAGTCGCGGACGTAGGCGCCGGTCGGGTTGACGTCACGCGGGACGCGCGGCGGGTCGTCGGGCTGGATCTCGGTGGCGATGTTGCGGAAGATCGGGTGGTCCAGACCGTCCGTCTGCCAGGTGTGCGGAACGGATACTTCGCGCCAGCGCGACGCGTCGTAGCCGTCCTCGTGGAATCCCGCCGGGACCTGAGACGGATTGTCGGCCATCGCGATCCGCCACTTGCCGTCGAGCGACTGGGTGTAGGGACTGCGTTCCTCGCGGCGAGCCGCGGCGGAGACGTCCGCGTACGGGCGTAGGTAGGCGTGCGGTGGCTCCTGGCCTTCGGCGACCTTCCGTGGATCGTCGAGGTAGGACTGGACGTCGGCGGGTGGTCCGCCTGCCGCGGCCGGTGATCCGGCCGCGACCAGGGTCCCGGCGAGCATCGCCAGGACCAGGACGATGGGGCGTGTTCGCAGCACTGCGTTCAACCTCCCAGTGAGTTCAGCTGAGCCGGAAGCTGACCCGTTGACGATCCCGCACCGCGGTACCGGGACGGAAGACCAAGATCCTTCCCTTGTCGTGGGCCAAATAGGTGGCGGATTCACCCGGCAGGCGGAACGACACCGCCAGCCGGTCGGCAAGGCCCGGCACCTGGGTGAAACTCGCCGCCCGGCCGTAGGCGTCGCTCTCGTCGTACGGATCGATCCGTACGGTCGAGGCGTCGACCACCCGGACGTAACGGTCCGGGAAGTTCACCGATTGCAGTGCGACGGTTCCCGCTCCCCGGAACCCCGGGACGATCCGGAACTGCGAGTCGGCGAGTTCACGGACGTTGCCATCCGCCGTCAGCCGGTACTCGTAGTGCCGCACGTACAACGCCGGATCGTCCAAAGGGGACAGCCGGACGCAAGGTCCGCCTTTGCCGACCGGGACGCCGAAACTCGGTGTCCCGTCGTCGTTCCAGTACAGCCGTTGGACCCTCGTGTGCCGGTTCGGGTCGTACAGCGGGTCGCCGGTGATGTCGCGGTAGTCGCGGGCGTGGTAGACGAGCACGTCGGACCCGTCCTCGGCGACGGTGAACGAGTTGTGCCCCGGTCCGTACTGCCGGGTCGCCTCGTTCGCGGTGAACACCGGCTGCGGCGACTTCGTCCAGGACCGCGGGTCGAGCAGGTCCGAACGTTCGTCGGCGGTGAGCAGCCCCATGCAGTAGCGGGCGTCGGTGGCGCTCGCCGAGTAGGTCATGAACACCCGCCCGTTGCGGACGATCACCGCCGGCCCCTCGTTGACCTTGAATCCCTGGATCTCCCACGGCAGCGTGGGCACCGCGAGCCGGACGGGATCACCCTTGATCGCCAGCGGTGAGGCCATCTCGGCGAGGTACACGTTGCTGTTGGTCGCGATCCCGGGTTCGCTCTGCGCCCAGGCGAAGTACCGTTTGCCGCGATGCTCGAACGTCGTCGAGTCGAGCGTGAAGGTGTCCCACTTGGTCACCATCTGCCCGCGCAGCACCCAGGTACCCGCCCGTGGATCGTCCGAAGTGGACTCCAGAACGTACGTCCGGATGCGGAACACGTCGTCCGAGTCACCCGCGGCGAAGTAGACGTACCAGCGCCCGTCGATGCGGTGCAGTTCCGGCGCCCAGATGTGGCCGCCCATCTTCCCGGACGACGGCCGTCGCCAGATCGTCGTCTCCCTGGCGGTGGCCAGACCGTCGATCGTGGCGGCGCCGCGCACGACGATCCGGTCGTACTCCGGCACGGAACCGGTCAGGTAGTACATCCCGTTCACCGGCCGGGTGATGAACGGGTCGGCGCGCTGCTCGACCAGTGGATTCCGGGTGGTCAACGACGCGGGAGCGGCCTCGGCGGCCTGGGCCGTACCCGGCGCCAGGCTGCCGACCGCGGTGGCGGCCAGCAAGCCGCCACCCGCTCTGAACAGGTCACGACGGTCGATCGTCATGGTCATCCCCTCACTCGGGCCGGGAACCGCAGGAAGGTCACGGAATTCGGTGGGAAGGTGTAGGTGAAGCTGTTCGACACGCCGGAGAACCGCGACTCGCGTGGCGCGATCGGCGTGGCGAAAGCGGTGTTGACGTCGTCCGGTGAGCCCTGCAACGTCGTCACGCGGGCGGTCGAACCCGGCTGGACGCGGGTGCCGAGATCGACCCGGGTGCGGGCGGCCGAGGTCTGGGCGTTGACGACCTTGACCACGAGTTCGCCGGTCTTGACGTCGCGGGTGACGACCTGGCGGAACGGTTCGGCGACCTTGTCGTCGGTGAACGAACCCCACTTCTGCCCGTCGAGGAACAGCGTCACCTGACGGCCGCGGACCTCGACCCGCAGGTCGTACTGCTTGCCGGTCTCGATCTTGGTGTCGTTCTGGAGCAGGGTCTGCTTGCCGCCGCCTTCGGTCTTCTCGACCGCGGAAACGGTGTTGTTCCAGCCGCCGAGGTTCCACCAGTAGTTGTTACCGGTGTCCTTGACCCCGAACGCGACCAGGAAGCCCTCCCTGCCGCCGGTCTTCGTCGCCTTCACCGAGAAGTCGTAGTTGCTCCAGGACGGATCGCCCGTGGTCACGAGGGTGTTCTCCGCGGCCTGGTCGGACTGGAGGTAGACCCCGTTCGACACCGCCCAGGAACCCCGTCCGGCCACCTTCGACCAGCGTGAATCGTCGCCGGAGAAGTCGTCCGAGAACAGCTGCGCACCGTCGGCCGACGTGACCTTGACGTCGTCGTAGGCCGCGCTCGTCGCCCAGGTCGACAGCCCGATCGCGCCCGAGATCGGCGCGACGGTGGCAGGCGTGGCCGACGCCCTGCTCGGGACCAGGTGGTCGCCGACGTTGGTCATGAACAGCTTCTGTGTCTCGTAGCTGGCCGAACCCCACGAGCGCTGGTTGTCGAACCAGATCATGTCCGGTTTCCACTGCACGTAGTCGGTGTTCGCCAGCAGCGGCGCGTACGACGCGAGCTCGACGACGTCGGCGTTCCGCTCCAGCCCGGTCATGTACGCGGCTTCGGCCAGCGCGTTGCCGAACTTGTTGTCCAGCGACGCGTATTCGCCGAGAAAGACCTTGGGACCGTTGCGATCGTAGGTGTCGTAGCGCTGGTTGTTCTGGAGGAACCACTGCGGACTGTTGTAGTAATGCTCGTCGACCATCGAGACCTTCGCGTTCCGGTTCAGGTCCCACAGCCGGTCGAACGTCGCGCCGGTGTCGTCCGGTCCCGAGTTGCCGATCACCGTGATCCCCGGGTATTTCGCCGCGATCGCCTTCCGGAACTCGGTGAAGCGAGCGAAGTACTCGTCGGGCAGGTTCTCCTCGTTGCCGACGCCGACATGCGTCAGGTTGAACGGCGCCGGATGCCCCATCTCGGCCCGCTTCTTACCCCAGGCCGAGGTGACCGGGCCGTTGGCGAACTCGATCAGGTCGAGGGTGTCCTGGATGTGCCGCCGCAGCAACGCCGGGTCGTCGGTCGCCTTGTTCTGCCCGCAGCCGGTGACCAGCGCCGGTACCACCGGCAGCGGCATCGCGCCGATGTCCTCGGAGAATTGGAAGTACTCGTAGTAGCCGATGCCGTAGGTCTGGTTGTAGCCCCAGAAGTTCGCGTTCGTGGCCCGCTGCTCGACCGGCCCGATGGTGTCCTTCCACTGGTACGAACGCTTTCGTTCCCAGTTCGGCGCCTCGTAACCCTGGTGGCTGCCGGTGTTGACCAGGCAGCCGCCGGGGAAGCGTACGAAACCGGGTTTGAGCGCGGCGATCTTCTCCGCGAGGTCGGCCCGCATGCCGTTCGGCCGGTTCTTGTAGGTGTCGCGCGGGAACAGCGACACCATGTCCAGCCGCAGGGTCCCGCCGCCGGACGCGGTCAGCGCGAGCCTGCCCAGCGCACTCGACTCCCGTGCCCGGACACTGCCGGTGTACTTCACCCAGCCGTCGCCGCCGACCTGGACCCGCAGCGGATCGGCGAGCGCCTTGCCCGCCGGATCGGTGACGGCCACCGTGAGCGGCGTCCCCGCCGCCCGATCGGTCCGGGCGAACACCGAGAAGTCGTACTGCTTGCCCTTCTCGACCCGGATCCCCGAGTTGTAGCCGGAATTCGCGACGCCGTACTCGCCACCGGCGAGGTCGAGCTTGAGATAGCGGCGGTTCCGTTCGTTGAGCCGCCGGTCGTCGTCGGCCACCGTCGCCGTGCCGGTTCCCCCGTCGATCGACGTGGGTGCCCACGACGTCAACGGCGTGTACGACGCGTTGTCGGCCTTGTCGTACTCGAAGGAGCGGTTCTGCACGAGCTCCGCGTACAACCCGCCGTCGGCGGCGCGGTTGATGTCCTCGAAGAAGACGCCGTACATCGAACGGTCGATCGTGGCACCGCGTCCCGCCGCGTCCACGGCGAGGCTGTAGTCGGTCGTCGGTGTCTGGCCCGAAGCGGTCTGAACGGGCACGAGGACACTGGCGGCGATGGTCAGGGACAGCACACTGATCCGGATCGACCTGCTGCGCACAGCACTTCCTTTCGCGACGGTTGCGAGGGGAACTGCGGGTGAGGGGTGGGTCAAGCGGGTCGTGAGTGGCGATTCGGGTTAGAACCCGAATCGCCACTCACGACCGTCAGGCGGCGGTACGGGCCCGCCGTTTGGTCCAGATGTCATAGGCGACGGCGACGAGCAGCACGAACCCCTTGACCAGGTTCACGCTCTCGGTCGGCGCGCCGATGAGGGACATGCCGTTGTTGATCACGCCCATGATCAAGCCGCCGGTGATCGCGCCGACCACCTTGCCGACGCCACCCTGCACCGCGGCGCCGCCGATGAACGCCGCGGCGATCGCGTCGAGTTCGAACATGTTGCCCGCGGTCGGACCGGCCTGGTTGAGCCGTCCGGCGACGATGATCCCGGCCAGCGCGGAGAGCACGCCCATGTTGACGAAGATCCAGAACGTCACGGCCTTGACCTTCACGCCGGACAGGGTCGCGGCCTGGAGGTTCCCGCCGATGGCGTAGATGTGGCGGCCGAACACGGCCCGCGTCGTCACCAGCGAATACCCGATCACCAGCACCGACAGCAGGATCAGCACCCACGGCAGGTTCTTGTACCGCGCCAGCTGCACCACCACGAACAGCACGACCGCGGCCGCCGCGGCGATCTTCAGCAGGAACATCGGCAGCGGGTCGACTTCTTGCAGGTAGTTCAGCCGGGCCGTGCGCTTGCGCCATCGCGAGACGACAGCGCCGCCGATGGCGAGGACGCCCACCAGCAGGCTGACCACGTCGGCGCCGCCGAGCGGGCCGAGCCCGATGTTGCCGAGATAGCCGCCGGTGAACCCGTTCGCCAGCGTCCGCACCTCGTCCGGGAACGGCCCGATCCCCTGGTTCCCGAGCACGGTCAGGGTGAGGGCGCGGAAGATCAGCATCCCGGCCAGCGTCACGATGAACGCCGGGATGCCGAAGTAAGCGACCCAATACCCTTGCCACGCCCCGATCACCGCGCCGACCGCCAGGGTGATGAGGAGCGCGAGCGGCCACGCCATGCCCATGTTCACCATCAGCACGGCCGAGATCGCGCCGGTCAGCGCCACCACGGACCCCACCGACAGGTCGATGTGCCCGGCGATGATGATCAGGATCATGCCGATCGCGAGGATCAGCACGTACGAGTTCTGCACGATCAGGTTCGAGATGTTCTGCGGTTCCAGCAGCGCGCCGCCGGTGAGGATCGAGAACAACACGACGATCAGCGCGAACGCGACGTAGATGCCGCTCTCGCGCGGGTTGAACGAGATCCGGCGCGGTGCCCTGGCCGGCGCGGCTCCCTGCTGTTCCGGGACACCGGTGGCGGTGTCAGCGGAGGCGGTGCTCATGTCTTACTCCTGTTCCCTGGTCATCGCCCGCATGAGGACCTCTTGGGTGGCCTCGTCCCGGCCGACCTCGCCGGTGATCCGGCCCGCCGACAACGTGTAGATCCGGTCGCACAGACCGAGTAGTTCCGGCAGCTCGGACGAGATGACCAGGACGGCCTTCCCCTCGTCGGCGAGCCGGTTGATGATCGTGTAGATCTCGTACTTCGCGCCGACGTCGATGCCGCGGGTTGGCTCGTCGAGGATCAGCACGTCCGGATCGGTGAGGATCCATTTGGACAGCACGACCTTCTGCTGGTTTCCGCCGGAGAGCGTGCCGGTCACGCTGCGCACGTCCGGTGCCTTGATGTTCATGCTCTTGCGGAATTCTTCGGCGACCCGGTGTTCTTCGTTCTCGTCCACCCAGCCGCGCCGGGCGAGTTTGCCCAGCGCGGCGCCCGAGATGTTGCGCTGGATGTCCTCGATGAGGTTGAGTCCGTAGCGTTTGCGGTCCTCGGTGGCGTACGCGATCCCGTTGGCGACGGCGTCGCCGACCGTGCGCACCTCGATCTCCTTGCCGTCCTTGACCAGCCGTCCGGAGATGTCCTTGCCGTACGAACGGCCGAACACGCTCATCGCGAGTTCGGTCCGCCCGGCGCCCATCAGTCCGGCCAACCCGACGATCTCGCCGCGGCGCAACGTCAGGCTCGCGCCGTCCACGACGACGCGGCCGTGCTGCGTCGGACTGTGCACGGTCCAGTCCTCGATCCGGAGGACCTCGTCACCGATCCGCGGTTCCCTCGGCGGGAACCGGTTCTCCAGTTTCCGGCCGACCATCCCGGCGATGATCCGGTCCTCGGTGACCGCGGCCGCGTCCAGTGTTTCGATCGTCCTGCCGTCGCGCAGGATGGTGATCGAGTCGGCGATCGCGGCGATCTCGTTGAGCTTGTGCGAGATCAGGACGCAGGTGACGCCGTCGTCGCGCAGGCCGCGCAGCAGTTCGAGCAGATGAGCCGAATCGTCGTCGTTCAGCGCCGCCGTCGGCTCGTCGAGGATCAACAGTTTGACCTCTTTGGACAGTGCCTTGGCGATCTCGACGAGCTGCTGTTTGCCGACACCGATGTCGAGCACCGGCGTCACCGGGTTCTCCCGCAGGCCGACGCGCCGCAGCAGTTCGCCGGCCTGTTGGTTGGTCCTGTTCCAGTCGATCAGCCCGCCGCGCGCCTTCTCGTTGCCGAGGAAGATGTTCTCCGCGATGGACAGTTGCTGGCACAGCGCGAGTTCCTGGTGGATGATCACGATGCCGCGGCGTTCGCTGTCGCGGATCGCGGAGAACGCGCACGGCTCGCCGTCGAAGACGATCTCGCCGTCGTACGAGCCGTGCGCGTAGACACCCGAGAGCACCTTCATCAGCGTGGACTTGCCCGCGCCGTTCTCGCCGCAGATCGCGTGGATCTCTCCCCTGCGCACCGACAGGTTGACGTCCTGCAGCGCCTTGACGCCGGGGAAGGTCTTGGTGATCCCCCGCATCCGAAGGATTTCGTCGGTCACGTCGCTACCTCAGCTGTTCCGCTTTGTAGTAGCCCGAGTCGATGAGTTCCTTCTGGTAGTTCCCCTTGTTGAGGATCACCGACTCCAGCAGGAACGCCGGGACGACCTTCTGGCCGTTGTTGTAGTCCGTCGTGTTGTTCGTCTCGGCCTTGCCGCCCTTGAGCACCGCGTCGGCCATCTTGACCGTGGTCTCGGCGAGTTTGCGGGTGTCCTTGAAGATCGTCGAGTACTGCTCGCCGGCGATGATGGACTTCACCGACGCGACCTCGGCGTCCTGGCCGGTGACCACGGGATACGGCTGGCCCGGGGTGCCATAGCCGTTGCTCTTCAGCGCCGACAGGATGCCGATGGAGAGGCCGTCGTACGGCGAGAGCACGCCCTGCACCTTGTCGCCGGAGCTGTAGGTCTTGGTCAGCAGGTCTTCCATCCGCCGCTGCGCGGTCGCCGCCTGCCAGCGCAGGATCGCCGCGACGTTGAACGCGGTCTGGCCGCTCTTGACGACCAGCGTCCCGTTGTCCAGGTACGGCTTCAGCACCGACATGGCGCCGTTGAAGAAGAACGTCGCGTTGTTGTCGTCCGGCGAACCGGCGAAGAGTTCGACGTTGAACGGTCCCTTGCCCTCACCGGGCGAACCGTCCTCCTTGAGCACCTTGAGCCCGGTGAGCAGCGATGTCGCCTGCTGCACACCGACCTTGAAGTTGTCGAAGGTCGCGTAGTAGTCGACGTTCGGGGTGTTGCGGATCAGCCGGTCGTAGGCGATGACCGGGATCTTCTTGTCCGCGGCCTCCTGCAGCTGGGTGGTGATCGCGGTGCCGTCGATCGAGGCGATCACGAGCAGCTTCGCGCCCTTGGTGATCTGGTTCTCGATCTGGTTCACCTGGGTGGGGATGTCGTCCTCTGCGTACTGCAGGTCGACCTGGTAGCCGAGCTTCTCCAGCGCCGCCTTGATGTTGTCGCCGTCGTGGATCCAGCGCTCCGACGATTTGGTCGGCATGGTGACGCCGACGAGGCCGCCGGCGGCACCGCTCGCGGCCGCCTGCTGATCGACGGACTTCTCACTCGAACCGCAGGCCGTGAGCGCGGCACCGAGGCCGACCGCCACGGCCACTGTGGCCAGTTTCGTGAACTTCATTGTTCCTTCTCTCCGGTGGGGACCGATCAGAATCCTTGTGCGAGCCGGTAATAGGCCTGGTTCCAGCGCATCCGGTCGGCGATCGAAGCGGGTGTCGTCGCCTGGTCGATCACCAGCAGCTCGACGTCGAGCATGGTGGCGAAATCTCGGATCGATTCGGCGCCGACGGCCTGCGTGAGCACCGTGTGGTGCGGTCCGCCCGCGGTGATCCAGGCCTCGGCGGACGTCGCCAGCGACGGCGACGGCTTCCACACCGCGCGCGCGACCGGCAGATTCGGCAGCGGCTCGTCCGGCGCGACGACCTCGACTTCGTTGGCCACCAGGCGAAACCGGTCGCCGAGGTCGGCGAGGCCGATCACGACGGCGTCACCGGCGGCGGCGTCGAACACCAGCCGGACGGGATCCTCGCGGCCGCCGATGCCGAGCGGGTGGATCTCGCATGAAGGCTTGGCGGCGGCGATGCTCGGGCAGACCTCGAGCATGTGCGCGCCGAGGATCTTCGGTTCACCGGGACCGAAGTGGTAGGTGTAATCCTCCATGAACGACGTCCCGCGCTCGGAGTCGCGGCCCATCGCCTTCACCGCGGTCAGCAGCGCGGACGTCTTCCAGTCCCCCTCGCCGCCGAAGCCGTAGCCGTCGGCCATCAGGCGTTGCACCGCGAGACCCGGGAGCTGGCGCAGGCCGCCGAGATCCTCGAAGTTCGTGGTGAACGCGCCGAAACCGCCGTTCGTCAGGAACGTGCGAAGCCCCTGCTCGATCCGGGCCGCGTAGCGCAGCGACTCGTGCCGCTCCCCCGCCTTGGTCAGCTCCGGAGCGAGCGCGTACGAGTCGGCGTACTCCTCGACGAGCGTGTCGACCTCGGCGTCGGGCACCGCGTCGACCAGCGCGACGAGTTCGTTGACGCCGTAGGTGTTCACCGAGACGCCGAACTTCAGCTCCGCCTCGACCTTGTCCCCGTCGGTGACCGCGACGTCGCGCATGTTGTCACCGAACCGGGCGAGTTTGAGCGAGCCGATCGTCTGGCGGCCGACCGACGCCCGGATCCAGGCGTCGATCCGGTCGGCGACCGACGGATCCGCCGCGTGCCCGGCGATGGTCTTGCGCGGCACACCGAGCCGGGTCTGGATGTAGCCGAACTCGCGATCGCCGTGCGCGGCCTGGTTCAGGTTCATGAAGTCCATGTCGATGGACTGCCACGGCAGTGCCTCGTTGAGCTGGGTGTGCAGATGCAGCAAGGGTTTCCGCAGCGCGTCGAGGCCGGTGATCCACATCTTCGCCGGCGAGAACGTGTGCATCCACGCGATCACGCCGACACAGGCGTCGTCCGCGTTCGCCTCGAGCATCACGCGCCGGATCGCCGACGGCTCGGTCAGCACCGGCTTCGCGACGATCCCGGCCGAGATCCGGCCGGTGTCGGCCAGCATCCGCTGGATCTGCAACGACTGACCCGCGACCTGCTCGAGGGTTTCCTCGCCGTACAGCGCCTGGCTCCCGGTGAGGAACCAGACCTCGGTCTTCCGCTGTGTGCTCACTTCTCTCCCTGCTGGCCGTAGACGTTCTGGTAGCGCGCATAGAGCCGGTCCACGTCCTGTTCGGACAGTGGTTCCGGCGTTCCCAGCGCGGAAGCGATGTGGACGGTCTTCGCGACGTCTTCGACCATCACCGCGGCCTTGACCGCGTCCCGTGCGGTGCGGCCGACGGTGAACGGGCCGTGGTTGCGCATCAGCACCGCGGGCGACCGGCTGGACCGCAGGGTCTCGACGATGCCCCGGCCGATCGAGTCGTCGCCGATCAGCGCGAACGGTCCGACCGGGATCTCCCCGCCGAACTCGTCGGCGATCATCGTGAGCACGCAAGGGATCGGTTCCCCGCGCGCCGCCCACGCGGTGGCGTACGTCGAATGCGTGTGGACGACTCCGCCGACCTCGGGCATGTGCCGGTAGACGTAGGCGTGCGCGGCCGTGTCCGAAGACGGTGCCAGATCGCCGTGGACGACTTCGCCGTACAGGTCGGTGACGACCATGGTGTCGGCGGTCAGGTCGCCGTAGGACACCCCGGACGGTTTGATCACCATCAGGTCGTGCCCGGGGACGCGCGCCGACACGTTGCCCGCGGTCCAGATGACCAGCTCGTAGCGGGTCAGCTCGCTGTGTAACCGGGCGACGGTGTCCCGCAGCTCTTCGAAGGTGTCCGTGATCTCCACGGCGAGGCTCATCGGTGCTGTCCTTTCCTGGCGGCACGGCGGCGGGCGGCGAGCCGGTGCATGACGTCGTTGGTCCCGCGGCCGAAGTAGTCGTGCAGCGCGGCGTACTCGGCGTAGAGGTCGTCGTAGGCCTTCACGTTTTCGGCGATCGGCCGGTGGACCGCGCGGCGGACCGAGCCCATCGCGAGCGCGGCGGCAGGCACGTCCGGATGCGCTCCGGCGGCGACGGCGGCGTGGATCGCCGAGCCCAGCGCGGGGCTCTGCGCCGAACCGGCCACCGAAAGCGGCAGATTCGTGACGTCGGCGTAGATCTGCATCAGCAGCGGGTTCCTGACCAGGCCTCCGGCGACGATCAGTTCGGTGACCGGCACCCCGGCGCGGTCGAACGTCTCGATGATGGTCCTGGTGCCGAAAGCGGTCGCCTCCAGCAGCGCGCGATAGGTGTCCTCGGCCCGCGTCGCGAGCGTCTGCCCGACGACGACGCCGGACAGTTCGTGGTCGACCAGCACCGACCGGTTCCCGCTGTGCCAGTCGAGCGCGACGAGACCGTGCTCGCCGATCTCCTGTACCGAGGCGAGCCGGGTGAGCAGTTCGTGGACGGAGATCCCGGCTTCCCTGGCGTCGTCCACATAGGACGCGGGGACGCCGTGCCCGACGAACCACGCGAAGATGTCGCCGACCCCGCTCTGCCCGGCCTCGTAGCCCCATAGCCCGGAAACGATCCCGCCGTCGACGACGCCGCACATCCCCGGCACCTCGCGCAGTTCGGCGCCGTTCATCACGTGACAGGTGGAGGTGCCCATGATCGCGACCATCTGCCCCGGCTCCACCGCCTGGACGGCGGGCGCGGTGACATGCGCGTCGACGTTGCCGACGGCGACCGCGATGCCTTCCGGCAGGCCGGTCCATTCCGCCGCCTGTGCGCTCAGGCTTCCCGCCTTGGCGCCGAGAGCGCCCAGCGGATGCACGAGCTTGTCGTCCACAAAGGACCCGAAGCCGGGCGCGAGCTCCTCCAGGAACTCCGAGCTCGGGTAGTGGCCGTCCTGGAGGATGCCCTTGTACCCGGCGGTGCACGCGTTGCGCACGTAGGTCCCGGTGAGCTGCCAGACGATCCAGTCGGCGAGTTCGACCCAGTGCCGCATCCGGTCGTAGACCTCGGGCGCCTCTTCGAAGACCTCCAGCGCCTTGGCGAACTCCCACTCCGAGGAGATCAACCCGCCGTAGCGCGGGAGCCAGGACTCGCCGCGCTTCCGTGCCAGCGCGTTGATCCGGTCCGCCTGCGGCTGCGCGGAATGGTGCCGCCACAGCTTCACGTAGGCGTGCGGATTCCCGGCGAACTCGGGCAGTTCACACAGCGGCGTGCCGTCGGCCGTGGTCGGCACCATCGTGCAAGCGGTGAAGTCGGTGCCGATACCGATCACGTCGGCGGGATCCGCGCCGGCGGCGCGGAGGGCTTCCGGCACGGCGGTGCGGAGGACGTCGACGTAGTCCGACGGCACCTGCAGTGCCCAGTCCGGCGGCAGACCGTGCCCGGTCCGCGGCAGGATCCGGTCGATCACGCCGTGGCGGTACTCCGAAACCGCGCTGCCCAGCTCCGCGCCGTCACGGACGCGGACCACGACGGCCCGGCCGGACAGCGTCCCGAAGTCGACGCCGACGACCAGCGGCTCCCCTGTACTCACTTCTTCTCCCGCATTGTTAGCGTTCACATTTCTGGTCGAAAACCACGCTCACGCGTGATTGAAGCCGTAACTCGCGTGTCTGGAGCCGTAACTCACGTGTCTCCAGCTGATCCGGCTCCAATCACGCGTGTTACGGCTCCAATCACGCGAGTTACGCCCTTGATCACGCGAGTCACGTGGCTCGTCTGCCGACGAGGCGTTGCAGGACGATGAAGGCGAACAGCAGCGCACCGGTGATGATCGAGGTCCACCAGGAGTTCAGCGTGCCGTCGAAGGTGATCAGGGTCTGGATGATGCCCAGCACCATGATCCCGAGCACCGTCCCGAGGACGTAGCCGGAGCCGCCGGTGAGCAACGTGCCCCCGATGACGACGGCCGCGATCGCGGTCAGTTCCAGCCCGACGCCGTTCAGCGGATCGCCGGAAGACTTGTACAGCACCAGGAGCAGACCGCCGAGCGCCGAGCAGAACCCGCTGAGCGTGTAGACCGAGATCCGCGTGCGGCCGACGTTCAGGCCCATCAACAGCGCCGACTTCGGATTCCCGCCGATCGCGTAAACCGTCCGGCCGAACCGCGTTCCGTAAAGGACATACGCGGCGACGGCGACCACGACCAGCGCGACGACCACGCCGATCGAGATGTGCAGCTCCGCACCGAGCGGGATCTGCGTCTGCGCGAGGCTCGCGACCGTCGGGTCGTCGATCGAGTACGCCTGGGTGCTGATCGTGTAGCAGAGCCCCCTGGCGAAGAACATCCCGATCAGGGTGGCGATGAACGGCTGGATCTCGAAGACCTGGATCAGCACGCCCATCCCGAAGCCCAGCGCCGCGCCGATCGCGAGCACCGCGGGGATCACCGCGAAGACCGGCCAGCCCTGGTTCTGCAGGAGGTCGGCGGAGACCACAGTGGACAGCGCCACGACCGAACCCACCGACAGATCGATACCGCCGGTGAGGATCACGAACGTCATGCCGACGGCGACGACCAGCAGGAAGGCGTTGTTGATGAACAGGTCGAGCACGACCTGCCCGGAACCGAACGCCGTGTAGCTCGACGCGCCGTAGATGTACGCGCCGACGAGCATCGCCATCGTCGCCAGGATCGGCAGATGTCGTTGCCGCGGCCGATAGCCCTTGATGCGGTCGAGTGTCGTCATACCCCGGCCTCCACCTTCTCCGGCAGGACGGCGGCAGGCGGCGGCGCCGCTTTCCGCCGTCTGGCGAGCTTCTTGCGGAACACCGGCGACTGCAGCAGGCAGACCGCCAGCACGACCACGGCCTTGAACAGCATGATCGCCTGCGGCGCGATGCCGAGCGCGTACACGGTCGTCGTCAAGGTCTGGATGAGCAGCGCGCCGATCACCGAACCGGTGAGCGAGAACCGGCCACCGGTCAACAGCGTCCCGCCGATGACGACGGCGAGGATCGCGTCCAGTTCGATGAACTGCCCGGCGTTGTTGCCGTCGGCGCTGTGCACGTTCGCGCTGATCATCAGCCCGGCGATCCCGGCGCAGAGCGCGCAGAAGACGTAGGTGAGCCAGATCAGCCGGGACGATCGGAGCCCGGCGAGCCTGCCCGCCTCCGGGTTGCCGCCCACCGACTCGACCAGCAGCCCCAGCGCCGACCGGCGGACCAGCACCGCGGCGATGGCGAACACGGCCAGCGCGATGAGGATCGCGCTGGGCAGGCCGAAGGTGAACCCGCTGCCGATCCATTCGTAGGGATGCGAATTGACGGTGATGATCTGGCCGCCGGTGATCAGCTGGGCGATGCCGCGGCCCGCGACCATCAGGATCAGCGTCGCGATGATCGGCTGGATGCCGAGGACCGCCACCAGCCAGCCGTTCCACACGCCGAGAGCGAGGGCGAGCCCCAGCGCCATCCCGACCGCGGCCAGCGTCCCGCCGAGGCTGTTCTGGTCGCCGAGTCCGCTGATGTGCAGGCAGGCGAGCGCGCCGCTGATCGCGACGACCGCGCCGACCGAGAGGTCGATCCCCCGCGTCGCCACCACCAAGGTCATGCCGATCGCGATGAGGATCAGCGGGGCACCGTTCTTGAGGATGTCGATCAGGTTCCCGTAAAGGTGCCCGTCGCGGAGTTCGATCGCGAAGAACGCCGGATGGGCGATGAGGTCGCCGAGCAGCAGCGCCAGCAGCGCGGCGACAGGCCAGAACAAGCGATGTTTGGTCATCGTGCGACTCCTTCGGCCATCGTCGCCATGACGCGGTCCGCGGTCAGCGCTTCGTTGTCCAGTACGGCGACCACCGCGCGGTCGCGCAGCACGAGGACCCGGTGGCTCAACCGCAGCACCTCCTCGAGTTCCGCGGAGATGAACACGACGGCCATCCCCTCGCTCGAGAGCCGGGCGACCAGCCGCTGGATCTCCGTCTTGGCGCCGATGTCGATACCGCGTGTCGGCTCGTCGAGGATCAGCAGCCGGGGTTCGGTGATGAGCCACCGCGCGAGCAGCACCTTTTGCTGGTTGCCGCCGCTCAGGTCGCCGACCTTCGCTTCCGCGTTGGCGGGCCGGATGTCGAGCATTTCGACGTAGCGCTCGGCGATCTCGTCCTGCCGCCGCCGCGGGATCGGCCGCGCCCAGCCCCGCGAGGCCTGCAACGCGAGCACGATGTTCTCGCGCACGGTGAGTTCCTCGACGAGGCCCTCCGTCTTGCGGTTCTCCGAACAGAACGCGATGCGGTGGTCGAGACCGGCCCGCGGACTCTTCAGCGACACCGGCTCACCGTTGATCCGCACCGACCCGCCGTCCGCGTGATCGGCGCCGAACAGCAGCCTGGCCAGTTCGGTGCGACCGGAGCCGAGCAGCCCGGCCAAGCCGACGACCTCGCCCGCCCGGATGTCGAGCGAGAACGGCGCGACGCCGCCCTTGCGGCCGACGTCCTCCGCTTCGAGGAACACCGGCGCCCCGGCCAGGTCGGAACGGCTGTGCCCCGCGTCCTCGATGTCTTCGAGGGCCTCGAGTTCCTTGCCGATCATCCTGGTCACCAGGTCGACCGGGGTGATGTCCTCGGTGCGGTATTCCCCGATCAGCTTCCCGTTGCGCAGCACCGTCATCCGGTCCGCGACGGCGAAGACCTGCTCGATGAAATGGGAGACGAACAGGATCGCCATCCCCTGCTCCCGCAGCGATCGCACCACGTTCAGCAGCTGCTCGACCTCGCCGGCGTCCAAACTGGACGTCGGTTCGTCGAGGACGAGCACCCGCGCGTCGACGTCGAGCGCCCTGGCGATCGCGACCAGTTGCTGCACCGCGATGGAACAGCCGCCCAGCTCCGCCGAAACGTCCACTTCGACGTCCAGCCTGGCCAGCAGCGCGGCCGCCCGGCGGCGCGTCTCGCGCCAGTCGATACGGCCGCGCCGTCGCGGCTCCTTGCCGAGGCAGATGTTCTCCGCCACCGACAGGTTCGGGCAGAGGTTCACTTCCTGGTAGACGGTGCTCACGCCGGAGCGCTGTGCCTCTCCGGGACCGCTGAACGCGACCGGGGAACCGTCGAGTTCGATCGTGCCCGCGTCCACCCCGTGAACGCCGGTGAGCACCTTGATCAGGGTGGACTTGCCGGCGCCGTTCTCACCCATGAGGGCGTGCACCTCGCCGGGGAACATCCGGAAGGAGACGTCGTCGAGGGCGACCACGCCGGGGAATTCCTTCCGGATGTGACTCATCCGCAGAATCGCAGGGGGTTCTGTCATCGCTGACCTTGTTCTCGGGGGGGGGGGACGCGGGATCGGGATCAGTACTGACGTTGCGGCAGCGCGGCCTTCGCGGCAGCCTGGTCGAATTCGGTCTCGGTGGTCTCGATGCGCGGGGGCACCTGCTCACCGGCGGCGACCTTCTTCACCAGGTCCATCAGCTGCGGGCCGAGCAGCGGGTTGCATTCGACGACGTGGTTGATCTTGCCGTCGGCCAGTGCCTGCAGGGCGTCACGGACGCCGTCGACCGAGACGATCTTGATGTCCTTGCCGGGCACCTTCCCTGCCGCCTCGATCGCTTCGATGGCGCCGAGGGCCATGTCGTCGTTGTGCGCGTACAGCACGTCGATCTTGGGCTGGGACTTCAGGAAGGCCTCCATGACCTCCTTGCCCTTGGCCCTGGTGAACTCACCGGTCTGCGACGCGACGACCTTGAACTTCGGGTTCGACGCGATGACGTCGGCGAAGCCCTTCTTGCGGTCGTTCGCCGGCGCGGAACCGGTGGTGCCCTGCAGTTCCACGATGCTGACGTCGCCCGTCGCCGAGCCGAACTCCTTGGCCAGCCACTCGCCGGCCTTCTTGCCTTCGGCGACGAAGTCCGAGCCGAGGAAGGTCTTGTACAGCGTCTTGTCCGGCGAGTCGACAGCCCGGTCGGTCAGGATCACCGGGATGTTCGCCGTCTTCGCCTCCTTGAGCACGGTGTCCCAGCCGGACTCCACGACCGGCGAGAAGGCGATCACCTTGACCTTCTGCTGGATGTAGGACCGGATCGCGGCGATCTGGTTCTCCTGCTTCTGCTGTGCGTCGGAGAACTTCAGCTCGATCCCGGCCGTCTTCGCGGACTCCTGGATCGACTTGGTGTTCGCCGTCCGCCAGCCGCTTTCCGCGCCGACCTGCGCGAAACCGAGGGTGATGGCCCCGCCGCCACCCGCTCCGCCGCCACCACCGCACGCGGTGAGCGCGAACAGTCCGGCCGCCACTATCGCCGTCCACGATTTTCTCGCCACATCTACTCCTAGATCCGCACTGATCAATTGAGTTAGCGTTAACACTCCACCGGGAAGCCCAACGAGGGCAGCTCCGGCTTCACGAAATTCCGGTGCTCTCCCGCACGATCAACTCGGGAACCACCAGGTCACGGGCTTGTTCTTCGCCACCGTTCATCCGGCGACGAAGAAGGTCGAACGTGCGCCTGCCGACTTCGACGAAGTCCTGGCGCACCGTCGTCAGCGGCGGCGTGTAGTACGCCGCCTCGGGCACGTCGTCGAAACCGACGATGCGCATCTCCCCCGGTACGTTCACGCCGGCCTCGGTGCAGGCGCGAAGAAAGCCGAGGGCCATCTGGTCGTTGGCCACGAAAACCGCGTCCAGTCCCTTTTCGCCGACGAGGGACCGCCCCGCCGCATACCCGGACCGCGCGCTCCAGTCGCCCCGCACCACCGGCGGGATCCGCGCGCCGTGCCGCTGCAGGGTTTCCCGCCAGCCGCGCTCACGGTCGAGCGCCTCCAGCCAGTCTTCGGGCCCGGCCACGTGCCAGACCGTCTCGTGCCCGAGGCCCAGCAGATGCTCGGTCGCGCGGCGGGCGCCGTCGTACTGGTCCACCGAGATCACCGGCACCGGCGCCTCCTTCCCGCCGCCGACCGCGACGAGCGGGACGTCATTGGGCGCGGCCTCCAGCGCACGCCCGGCGGTGACGTGCGGGGCGATCACGACGATGCCTTCGACGGCCTGGCGCCGCAGCCGCTCCACCGCGTCGGTGATGGACGACCGGCCGGGACGGCTGATGCTCGTTATGGTCGTCGCGTAACCCGCCTCGCGGGCGGCGTGCTCGATCCCGCTCAGCGTGCTGGCCGGGCCGTAGAGGTTGGCCTCCAACGCGACCACGCCGAGCGTGCCCGACCGGCCGGTGACCAGCGCGCGGGCCACCGAGTTCGGCCGGTAGTCCAATCGCTCGATGGCGGCGTTGACCCGGACGCGCGTCTCGGCGCGCACCGGCCCGGTGCCGTTGATGACCCGCGAGACCGTCATATGCGAAACACCCGCGAGCGCGGCGACATCGGTGAGGCTGGCCTGCTTGCCCACGGAGGAAACGGCCGAGTTGCCGCCCTCGCTGCTTTCGCGTGCCATCGCCTGTCTCCTGTCGCCGCTCCTCGCCGGGTGACGAGTGCCGCAAGTGTTAGCGATAACACGAACAGGGTCAAGGTCTCGCCGAGTCACAGTCGGGTCACGGGCACCTGGCCGCGAACCACGCGACCCGAGCCGACGGAAACACGGTGGGCCAGGTGGTCGTGAGTGGCGATTCGGGTTCTAACCCGAATCGCCACTCACGACCACCCGCACCGACACCTCCCTTGACCGCGTGGAGCCCGCCGTTCTACGGTCAGCGTGCACAATTCGATGTTAACGTTAACATTCCCCGTCAAGGGAGCACTCAACGATGATCCCCTTGCGTCCACGCCGAATCGGCGTCCTTCTCACTTCCGTCGCATTGCTCACCACGACAGCCACCGCGCCGGCCACGGCGGCGTCCACAGTGGACCCGAAGGGAGCGCGCGACACGGCGGACACCCTTGCCGTCCCCGGTCTCGACGACGTCCGGGGCAACCTCACCCTTCCTGGCACCGGACCCGGCGGCACCACGATCCGTTGGCAGTCCTCGGATCCCGCCGTCATCACCCCGACCGGCGAGGTCGCTCGCCCAGCCGACGGCCAACCCACGAAAAGGGTCACGCTCACGGCGGTCGTCACGAGCGGACGGGACACGGCGACCCGGCGGTTCACCGCCACGGTTCCCCCGAAACCGGCGCGGCAAGCCCTCGCGGGCTACAGCTTCTTCTATTTCACCGGCGAAGGCACACCGGACGGCGAACAGATCTACACCGCGGCCAGCAAGGGCAACGATCCGCTGGACTGGACCGAGCTCAACAACGGCAGGCCGGCGCTCAGGTCCAGCCTCGGCGAACTCGGCGTCCGCGATCCGTTCATCCTCCGCTCCCCCGACGGCGACAAGTTCTATCTGCTCGCGACCGACCTCAAGATCCACAACGGCCGGGGCTGGGACGCCGCGCAGCGTACGGGCAGCCGCTCGATCATGGTCTGGGAGTCCACCGATCTGGTCACCTGGTCCCGGCAGCGCAGTGTCGAGGTGTCGCCGCCGACCGCGGGCAACACCTGGGCGCCCGAAGCGTTCTGGGACGCCAAGCGCGGAACCTACGTCGTCTACTGGGCTTCGAAGCTGTACGCCGAAAACGATCCGGCGCACACCGGCACCAGCTACAACCGGATGCTCTACGCCACGACACGCGACTTCGTCGGTTTCAGCAAGCCGAAGGTGTGGATCGACCCGGGTTACTCCGTGATCGACTCGACGGTGATCCAGGACAAGGGCACCTACTACCGGTTCACCAAGGACGAACGCGATCCCACGTCCTCGTCGCCGTGCAGCAAGTACATCACCGCGGAGAAGTCGACCGATCTGCTCGACCCGTCCTACGACTTCGTCGCCGAGTGCATCGGCAAGGGCGATCCGGGGCTGTCCCGCGGCGAGGGCCCGACCGGGTTCAAGTCCAACACCGAGAACAAGTGGTACCTGTTCATCGACGAGTACGGCGGCCGCGGCTACGTCCCGTTCGAGACGACCGATCTCGCGTCCGGGAAGTGGACCATGTCGCCCGGGGCGAAGCTGCCCGCGTCACCCCGGCACGGCACCGTCCTGCCGGTCACCCAGGCGGAACTCGACCGGCTGACCGCAGCGCCCACCCCTGCCAAAGCGGACAAGAACGGCTTGGTGGCGCACTGGCCCCTCGACGGCAAGACCGGCTCGACCGCCGCCGACCGCTCCGGCCACGGTTACGACGGAGCACTGGCCGGTGACGTGAAGTGGGGAGGTGGCGCGCTGGAGTTCGGCGGGGTCAACGGTCACGTGCAACTGCCGAACAGCCTGCTGAACGGTGCGCCCGCGGCCACTGTGTCCGCCGACGTCCTCGTCGATCCCGGCCAGCAGACGCCGTATTTCCTCTACGGTTTCGGCAATACCGGGCCCTCGGGCGCCGGAGACGGCTACCTCTTCGGTACCGGCGGGACCGAGACGGGCGGATTCCGGGGCGCGATCGCGACCGGCGACTGGACCACCGAACAGGGAGCCGCGTCGAGCGGCGGCCTGCCCCGCGGGGTGTGGAAGAACGTCACGCTCACCGTCGGCGGCGGTAGCGCCGTTCTGTATCTGGACGGGGTCGAGGTGGCACGCGACGACAAGGTCACCATCAGACCGGCCGACCTCGGCGGCGGGGTCACCGCGGCCAACTACCTCGGCCGGTCGGTCTACTCGGCCGACAAGACGTTCAAGGGCAAGATGAAGGACGTCCGGCTCTACAACCGCGCGCTCTCCGGTACCGAAGTCGCCGGGCTGCCATCGAACAGCACGCTGATCCGCTCGGTCTCCCTCGATGCCCTCAAGGCGCCGGCCGTCATCGACCCGGGCGCGGGCACGGTCGTGCTCCCCGTCCGTCCCGGCACCGACCTGCGCGCGCTCAACCCGAAGTTCGGCCTTGCCCCGGGCGCGACTCTCAAACCCGGCGACGGGCGTCCGGTCGACCTTCGCCGCCCCAAGAAGTACACCGTCGTCGCACCGGGCGGGCAGGTCCGGGTCTGGACCGTCGAAGCCCGCGAGTTCCGGACCCCGGTGCTCCCCGGGCTGAACGCGGATCCGAACATCGTCGCGATCGGCGACACCTACTACCTGTATCCCACCACTGACGGCTTCCCTGGCTGGGGCGGCACGACCTTCTCGACGTGGTCGTCGAAGAACCTCGTCGACTGGACGGACCACGGCGTCGCGCTCGACCTCGGTCCCGGCGTCAACTGGGCGGACAAGAACGCGTGGGCGCCCACGATGGCCGAACGGAACGGCAAGTACTACTTCTACTTCTGCGCCGACGCCAAGATCGGTGTCGCGGTCGGCGACTCACCGACCGGTCCTTTCGTCGACTCCGGCAAGCCCCTGATCGCGAAGAACCCCGGCGGCGGCCAGGCGATCGACCCGGCCGTCTTCATCGATCGCTCGGGGAAGCCGTACCTCTACTGGGGCAACGGGGAAGCGTATGTCGTGCCCTTGAACGACGACATGGTGTCCTTCGACCCCGCCGCGATCCAGCGGATCACGGGGCTCGGCGGTTTCCGCGAAGGGCTCTTCATGGTGGAGCGGAACGGCACCTACTACCTGAGCTGGTCGATCGACGACACCCGCAGCGAGGACTACCGCGTCGCCTACGCCACCGCGAGCGGCCCCACCGGCCCGTTCACCGACCGCGGGCTGATCCTCGCCAAGGACACCAAGCTGGGCATCAAGGGCACCGGGCACTCGTCGATGGTGCGGGTGCCGGGCAAGGACGAGTGGTACATCGCCTATCACCGCTTCGCCATCCCCGGCGGGGACGGCACGCATCGGGAAACCACCATCGACAAGCTGACCTTCACCCGCGACGGCAGGATCGCCCCGGTCGTACCGACGCTCGAAGGTATCGCCCCGGTATGACGCGGGCTCAGCTCGAAGCGCGACGAGTGAGCGACACCGGCAGTATCCGCTGCCGGGGCTTGAGCTCGCGGTCGTCCATCAGCGCCAGCAGGGTCTCGACCATCGCGTGGACCTGCTCGCGCGGGTCCTGATGCACCGAGGTCAGCGGCGGGTCCATCTCCGGCGCCAAGGTCGCGTTGTCGTCGAAGCTGACGACGGCGACGTCGGAGGGGATCCGCCGTCCGGCGGAATGCAGGGTGCGGAGCGCGCCGAGGGCCATCATGTCGCTGGCCACGAAGACGGCGTCGAGGTCGGGGCGCCGCGCGAGCAGATTCGACATCGCCTTCGCGCCACCGGTGAGGGTGAAGTCGCCCTCCTCGACCAGGTCCCCCGGGTCGAGGCCGGCGTCGAGCAGGGTCTTGCGCCAGCCGGAGAGCCGGTCGATCGCCGCGCTCTGGTCCTGCGGACCGGCGATCGTGGCGATCCGGCGGTGGCCTGCCTCGACCAGATGCGCGACAGCCAGCTTCGCGCCGCCCTCGTTGTCGAAGTCGACGACGTGGACACCGCGTTTGAGCCCGGCCGCCTGCCCGCCGTACACCACCGGGATCCTCAACTGCCGCAATGCCTTGGGCAACGGGTCGGTGCGGTGTGGCGCGAACACCAGCACGCCGTCGACGTGCCCACCATCGAGGAACCGGACCGTGCGGTCGAGGTCCTCGCGGGTGTCACTGAAGATCAAGACCATCTGGCAGCCGATGTCGGCGAGTTCGCGGTAGCCCGCGCGCATGACCGCGGTGCGGTACGGGTCGTCGAGCAGCCGCGCCTCCGGCTCCGACAGCACGACCGCGACCGCGCCGGTCCGCCTGGTCACCAGGGATCTGGCCGCCTGGTTCGGGGAGTAGCCGAGTTCGCGGGCCGCGGCCTGCACCCGCTCGCGGGAGCGCGCGCTGACGTAGCCGTCGTCGTTCAGCGCCCGGGACGCCGTCGACCGGCTGACCCCGGCGGACGCGGCGACGTCTTCCAGCGTCGGCCTGCCGTCTTCCCCTGGTCGAGGCCCCACCCGCGTCACCTTCACCCTTCAGCGTCATCCGGACACCCACAGCTTAATCTCCGACGGCCGGAACGCTGAGAGCGCTCCCCTGATGGAAACGCTCTCATTACAAGCCCTTGACATGACTGGACCTTGCCGACAAACTCGGCGCATCCTGGGAGCGCTCCCATTTTCTGGTCAAGACGCGACGGCGTTCCCACCCACCGGCAAGGGGTAACAGAGACGTGAGAAGAATCCACCAGGGCCTGGTGCTGACACTGGGTATCACGATGACGGCGTTCGGACTGGCGGCGTGCGGCGGTGACGACGGCGCGGCGCCCGCGGCGTCGGACCCGAACGCGAAGGTCGAGCTGTCGCTGGCGACGTTCACCGAGTTCGGCTACGAGGCGCTCATTCCCGAGTACGAACGACTGCACCCGAACATCAAGATCACCCACCGCAAGACCGGCCAGGGCGGGCCGTACCACCAGGACCTGATCACGAAACTGGCGGCGGGTTCCGGCCTCGCCGACGTCACCGCCGTCGAGGAAGGGCATCTGTCGAACGTCCTCGACAAGGGCTCGAAGTTCAACGACCTGCCCAAGATCGGCCCGGCGGAGGCCTCCCCCGACCGCTGGCTCGGCTGGAAGTACGACGCGGCGAAGACCAAGGACGGCAAGGTCATCGGCTACGGCACGGACATCGGCCCGCTGGCGATGTGCTACCGCAAGGACATGCTCGAGGCGGCGGGCCTGCCGTCCGACCCCGAAGCGGTCAAACCCCTGTTCGCCACCTGGGACAGCTACTTCGCCGCGGGCGACCAGTACGTCGCCAAGGCCGGCGGGAAGGCGTGGTTCGACTCGGCCGCGCAGAACTTCAACGCCATGGTCAACCAGCTCCCCAATGGCTACATCGGCAACGACGACAAGCTCGCGGTGGAATCCAACCAGGGCATCAAGGACGCCTGGACCAAGGTGACCGGCGCCGTCGCGAAAGGACAGTCGGCCAAGCTGACCGCGTTCAGCAACGAGTGGAACTCGGGGTTCAAACAGGGCGCCTTCGCCACGAAGGTGTGCCCCGCGTGGATGCTCGGCGTGATCGAGGAGCACTCCGGCCCGGAGAACGCCGGCAAGTGGGCGGTCACCGCGGCCTTCCCCGGCGGCGGCGGGAACTGGGGCGGTTCGTATCTGACCGTGCCCACGCAGTCGAAGCACCCGAAGGAGGCGGCCGAACTCGCCGCCTGGCTGACCGCGCCCGAGCAGCAGATCAAGGCGTTCCAGGCGAAGGGCACCTTCCCCAGCCAGGTCAAGGCGCTGGAGGACCCGGCACTGCTGAACGAGACCGACGCCTACTTCGGTGGCGCCAAGATCGGCCAGTTGTTCGCCGAGCAGGCCAAGAAGGTCGCCAAGCCGCAGTACAAGGGCCCCGGTGACGGCCAGATCCAGGAGAACGCGTCGAGCCCCGCACTGCAGGCCGTCGAACAGGGCAAGTCCGCGGACGAGGGCTGGACGCAACTGCTCGACGCCGCGAAGAAGATCACGCGCTGACCGATGACCATCGTCGACAAGATCGCGCCGGAGGGGAGGAAGGCCGGGGTGCGCACGTCACCCCGGCCCACCCTTCGCCATCGGCTGAGCCGGTGGGACGTCAAGGTCTCGCCGTACCTCTACATCGCCCCGTTCTTCATCGTGTTCGGGATCGTCGGGCTGTTCCCGCTGCTCTACACGGCGTACGTGTCGCTGTTCAGCTGGGAGGCGGGCGACGACAATCCCGTTTTCATCGGGCTGGAGAACTTCAAGGAACTGTTCGCCGACACGCAGTTCTGGAACGCGCTCGAGAACACCGTCAGCATCTTCCTGCTCTCCAGCGTTCCGCAGCTGATCATCGCGGTGCTCCTGGCGGCGCTGCTGAGCGCCAGGCTCCGCGGGGCGACCGGCTGGCGCGTCGGCGTCCTTCTCCCCTACGCCGCCAGCCTGGTGGCGCTGGGGATCATCTTCGCGAACCTGTTCGGACCGAAGTACGGGCTGGTCAACGGCCTGTTGCAGACCATCGGCCTGGACCCGGTCGACTGGCAGGCTGGCCGGTTCAGCAGCCATGTCGCGATCGCGATCATGGTGAACTGGCGCTGGACCGGGTACAACGCGCTGATCGTGCTGGCGGCGATGCAGGCCATCCCGAAGGAACTGCACGAGGCCGCCCTCATCGACGGCGCCGGAGCCGCACGCCGGTTCTTCAGCATCACGCTGCCCCTGCTGAAGCCGACGCTGATCTTCGTCACCATCACCTCGACGATCGGCGGACTCCAGATCTTCACCGAGCCCAAACTGTTCGACGCCTTGCCGGGATCGAACAACGGCGGCTCGTCCAACCAGTTCCAGACCGTGACGCTGTACCTGTACCAAACGGCCTTCGAGAACTACGAACTCGGCTATGCCTCGGCGATCGCGTGGGTGCTGTTCGTGATCATCGTGCTGATCGCGCTGGTGAACTTCTTCCTCACCGGCAGGCTCGCCAGGACCCCGGCGGTGAAAAAGAAGTGACCACCATCCACAGCGGACTCAAGCGGAGTGTCTCGGCGCTCGGCAAACCGCGCCGGGCGACCTACGTCGTGCTCGCGATCTTCGTGCTGGGCTCGCTCTTCCCGTTCTACTGGTCGTTCCTGGTGGCGAGCCGGGACAGCGGGATGCTCACCGAGCGGGTCCCGCCCTTCCTGCCCGGCGGGAACTTCTTCGCCAACGCGGCCAGAGTGTTCGACACGGTGCCGTTCTGGAAGGCGCTCGCGAACAGCCTGATCGTGTCCGGCACGGTCACCCTCACCACGGTGCTGTTCTCGGCACTGGCCGGGTTCGCCTTCGCCAAACTGCGGTTCCGCGGCCGGAACGGGTTGTTCGTGTTCATCGTCATCACGCTCGCCGTGCCGACGCAGCTCGGCATCATCCCGCTGTTCATGGCGATGTCGGAGTTCGGCTGGGCGGGCGGGCTGCAAGCGGTGATCGTGCCCAACCTGGTGACCGCGTTCGGCGTCTTCTGGATGCGTCAGTACACAGTGGACGCCGTGCCGTACGAGCTGATCGAAGCGGCGCGGGTCGACGGATGCAGCATGATCCGGATCTTCTGGAACGTCTGCCTGCCCGCGGTCCGCCCGGCGGCGGCGATCCTGGCGATGTTCACGTTCATGACCTCGTGGAACGACTTCCTCTGGCCGCTCGTCGTGCTGGACGCCGGAAACCCCACCGTCCAGCTGGCGCTGGAGAAGCTGCAGAGCGGCTACTACGTCGACTATTCGCTGGTGCTGGCCGGGACCACCCTGGCCACCATCCCGATCCTCATCGTCTTCCTCCTCCTCGGCCGCCAGATCGTGGCCGGGATCATGCAAGGTGCCGTGAAAGGGTGACCATGTCCGCACATCCCGACAGTGTCCGGGCGAAGACCGCGCTGCTGTTCCCGCCCGGATTCGTGTGGGGCGCCGCCACCGCGGCCTACCAGGTCGAAGGGGCCACGGCCGCCGACGGCCGGACCGACTCGATCTGGGACGTCTTCGCCCGCCGCCCCGGCGCCGTCGTCGGCGGCGACACCGGCGAACCGGGCGCCGATCACTACCACCGCTACGCCGAAGACGTCAACCTGATGCGACGACTCGGGCTCGGCGCCTACCGGTTCTCCCTGTCGTGGCCGCGGATCCGGCCCGACGGCGGCGCACCGAACCTCCGCGGGCTCGCGTTCTACGACCGGCTCATCGACAAGCTCCTCGAAGCCGGGGTCGCGCCCTGGGCGACGCTGTATCACTGGGATCTCCCCCAGGCCCTGGAGGACGAGGGCGGCTGGGCCTCACGCGAGACCGCCTTCCGGTTCGCCGAGTACGCCGAAACGGTCGTAGCGCGCTTGGGCGACCGAGTGGCGCACTGGTCCACCCTCAACGAGCCGTGGTGTGCCGCGATGCTGGGCTACGCGCGCGGGATCCACGCACCAGGCAGGCAGGAACCCCGCGCCGCCGTCGCCGCCACGCACCATCTGCTGCTCGGGCACGGGCTCGCGATGGACGTCCTGCGGCGGCACGCCCCGGCGGCGGCGTCGGGGATCACGCTGAACCTGTACCCGGTGTCGGCCGTCGATCCTTCGTCCACTGTGGACGTCGAAGCCGCGCGCCGGATCGACGGCCTGCAGAACCGGCTGTTCCTGGACCCGGTGCTTCGCGGCTCGTACCCGGCGGATCTGCTGACCGACCTGGCACCGCTCGGCATCGAGGAGCTCTTGCGGGACGGCGATCTCGCGACCATCGCCGCCCCGATCGATTGGCTGGGCATCAACTACTACCGCGGCTACCAGGTGGCGGGAACGCCCCGGCCCGGCAGTGAACCGGCGGACACCGGCTGGCTCGGCGCCCCCGACGTCCATTTCGTCCCCGACGAGACGGCGCCGCGCACCGACTCGGGCTGGGAGGTCCAGCCTTCGCGGCTGACCGAATGCCTGCTTCAGGTCCATCGCGAGTATCGGCCGATCCCGCTGTACATCACCGAGAACGGCGCTTCCTATCCGGACGCCCTCATCGGCGGCGACATCGCGGACACCGATCGGATCGCCTTCCTCGACTCGCATCTGCGCGCCGCGTACGAGGCGATCGAGGCGGGCGTCGACCTGCGCGGGTACTTCTACTGGTCGTTGCTCGACAACTTCGAATGGGCCGAGGGGTACGCCAAGCGGTTCGGCCTCGTACACGTCGACTACGCGACGCAGCGACGGACGCCGAAGCGAAGCGCGCTCTGGTACGCGCGGGCGATCAGCCTCAACGGGCTGAGCTGAGGGCGAGTGTCCGGAAAGGGTCGTTCAGTCCTGAACGACCCTTTCCTGACCTCTACGCGCGGGAGCGCGCGGCCGAGACCGCGTCGCGTTCCGCGGCGGTCCGCCAGTCCTGACCAGTGGCCTCGACGGCCCGGAATCCGTTCACGCAGCCAGGGACGTCCGCGGTGTAGGTGCAGTTGTCGGGCCGGTTACCGCTCAACACGGCCCCGTTCACGAGTGCGACGTGTGCGTTGATCGTGTGGATGCCGCCCCCGGAAGCCGGGGAAGGGTAAGAACCGGTCCCGGGCTCACCCGCGGCGTTGTCGCTGACCGTCGCCGCGTCGAGTGTGAGACTGTCGTCGAACACGACGACTCCGCCGCCGCGACCTCCGTAACCGGACACCCCGGAGTACCCGCCCTGCCCCGCGACGCCGGCATCGCCGCCGCGTCCCGCCTGGTTGCCGGTGATGGTGGTGCGGGTGATGACCGGATTCAGCAGCACACCTCCGCTGGTCGACATCATCACGCCGCCGGCCGTGCCGCCACTGCCGCCGTGTCCGGCTCCACCGCCGTTCGCGCCTCCCGAGCCGCCCTTGCCGCCGCTCCCGGCACCGTTGCCGGTGACGACGCTGTCGGTCAGCCGCAGGACAGTGCCGGCGAGCACGTCGACACCGGCACCGAAGCCGGCGGAACCGCCTTGGCCACCCGGCTTGGCGGCCACACCGTTTCCACCCTGGCCACCGGAGCCGGAGGCGTTACCGGTGATCGAGGTGCGGGTGATCGTCAACGTGACCTGCGGAGAACCGTAGGAAGAGATCCCACCGCCGGAGCCTCCGTAGCCGCCGCCACCGGCACTCGTGGTGGCGGTGGCGGCGGCACCGGGAGCACCCGAGCCTGCGGCGTTGCCGCTGATGACGCTGTCGGTGATGGTCAGCGGACCCCAGTTCTTGATACCGCCGCCGGACTCGCCCGGATTCCCGACGCCAGAGGAACCGGCACCGACACCGTCCGGAGCCTGACCGCCCGCGATCGTGACTTCGTTGAGGGTCAGATCGCCCCAATTGAAGATGATCCGGAATCGGGGCGCGTCCTTGGCACGTTCGATGGTGGCGTGATTACCGTTGATGGTGAGCTTTCCCTGGATGGAAGGCAGTCCGGATTTCCAGTAGACATCGGCGGCCGACGTGAGCGTGTAGACGCACTTCGCCGCCAGGGACAGCGTGTCCGGTTCGGGGGTGGCGCTGGCTTCGGCGATCGCTTGGACCAACGCGGCGGAGTCGCAGGGAACAGCGGTTTCGGCGGCGTGCGCCGGCGGAGCGACCAGGGCGAACGCCCCCAGTGCGGTTACCGTGGTCGCGATTCGTCTTCGGGTTCTGCCATTCGACGTCATCGAAAAACCTCTCGGGTCAAGGAATCGGGTGATGGCCATCGAGAACATTAGAAGTCCCCGCCCGCACCCCTCAATGAATATGATTCCGGCCACACGATTACCGATCACCGGGAATCGTGGCGAATAAACAGATGAGCACCGTAATTCGCGGCTCGCCGACGCCGCGTCGAGGGATTGCGGTGGCCACACTCCGGCAGGTCTTGTTATCGTAGATACGGACCTGATCAACGAGCATGGAGACCAGACGTGGCAGGTGAAGACGACATCTCCGGGTGAGCCGGAGTTGCCAGGCCACCGGCGCTGACGCCGACGTGGCCGATTCGTCGTCCCCTCACGCCACGTCCACCGCGGTGCTGCTTCGAGGCGCCCGCTGTCTTTCACGAGGTCATTTCCATGTCAGACGCCTTCGTCGTCGTGTCCGCCCTCTCCTTCGCCTGGCCGGACGACACGCCGGTCTTCGACGACCTGTCGTTCACCGTGCCCGGTGGCCGCACCGGCCTCGTCGCGCCCAACGGGGCGGGTAAGAGCACGCTCCTCAAGTTGATCGCCGGCGAGCTGCGGCCGGTCTCCGGAACCGTCTCCACGCAGGGGATCCTCGGTTATCTGCCGCAGTCGCTGCCGCTCACCGCCGACCTGAACGTGGCCGAGGTACTCGGGATCGCTCCCCAACTCGCGGCCGTCAGCGCCATCGAGTCCGGCGACGCGAGCGAAGAGCACTTCACCACCATCGGGAACGACTGGGACATCGAAGAACGCACCCGAGCCCAACTCGACCGGCTCGGCCTCGACGGCCTCGGGCTGGACCGGAGCCTGCGCACGTTGAGCGGCGGGCAGATCATCTCCCTCGGCCTGGCCGCGCAGCTGCTGAAACGGCCGGACATCCTGCTGCTGGACGAACCGACCAACAACCTCGACCTCGACGCCCGTCGCAAGCTCTACGGGGTGCTCGAAGACTGGTCCGGTTGTCTGCTGCTGGTGAGCCACGACCGGGAACTGCTCGACCGGATGGACCGCATCGCCGAACTCGACCGCGGCGATCTCCGTTACCACGGCGGGAACTTCACCCAGTACGAAACGGCGGTCAAGGCCGAGCAGGAGGTCGCCGAACGCAACGTCCGCAGTGCCGAACAAGAGGTCAAACGCGAGAAACGGGAGATGCAGCAAGCCCGCGAACGCGCCTCGCGCCGCGCGGGAAACGCGGCACGCAACCTCGGCAGCGCGGGCCTGCCGAAGATCTTCGCCGGCACCATGAAACGCAATGCCCAGGAATCCGCCGGAAAGGCGAACGAAACGCACGCCGCCCGGGTCAACGACGCGAAGAACCGCCTCGACGAGGCCGAACGCTCCCTGCGCGACGACCAGAAGATCGCGCTCATCCTGCCGGGCACCAACGTCCCCGCCGGCCGCACGATGTTCCACGGCGAGCGCATCCAGGTCCGCTACGGCGACCGGAACGTCTTCGCGGGCGACGGAGCCGACCTGACGATCCGCGGCCCCGAACGGATCGCGCTGACCGGCGGGAACGGCACCGGCAAGTCGACGCTCCTGCGGGTGCTCAACGGAGACCTTTCGCCCGATGGCGGCGTGGTGAAACGAGCCGAGGGCCGGATCGCGTATCTCTCCCAGCGGCTGGACCTTCTGGACCTCGACCGGACCATCGCCGAGAACTTCGCGACGTTCGCCCCCCGCCTCCCCGAGTCGCAACGGATGACCTTGCTCGCCCGCTTCCTGTTCCGAGGCGCGCGAACCCGGCTCCCCGTCGGCGTGCTCTCCGGAGGCGAACGCCTGCGAGCCACTCTGGCCTGCGTCCTGTTCGCCGAACCCGCGCCTCAACTGCTGCTGCTGGACGAGCCGACGAACAATCTCGACCTGGTCAGCGTCGGGCAGTTGGAGAGCGCGCTGGGTGCGTATCAGGGGGCTTTCGTGGTCGTGAGCCACGATGAGCGGTTCCTGACCGAGATCAAGGTGGACCGGCGGGTGCGGTTGACCGGCGGGACGCTTGTGGAGTCTTGAGGCTTCAGTTCGGTGGGGGTCGTGAGTGGCGGCACTCGCGACCCCTGGCTCACTCCGCCGTCAGTCCCTCGACAAGGCCGGTCGTCGGCCTGCCGATGAGCCGGGAAAGGTCGTCACCGACCCGGGCGAAAACCCCGGCGCCGATGGTTTCATCGAGACTCACCAAGAAGCGGGCCGGTCCGCCGTCCATCCCCGAATCGACGAGCGCCGACCGCAATTTCCTTCCGGCCGGCTGCCGCGACAACGGCGTCACCGGCCGCCGCGACGAAAACGCCGGTGAAGCGGGGGCCCGCCAACGCCTGGATGTAGTTCTCGACATACCAGGTGTTCCGCAGGATCGTGTACGTCACGCCGGAATCGATGAGAGCGACCTCTGTCGCCCTGTGGTCCGCGTTGATCTCGAACCGCTCGTCGTCGGCTCGAACTCCGCTGGTGTAGTAGACGTGCCGGACATTCGCGCTCTTCGCCGCCTCGATGACCGACTTGTGCTGGTCGAGGCGATCCGGGTCGCCGCCCGAGATCAACACGACGTCGGAATGCCTGGCGACCAGTTCCGCGACACCTGCCGAATCCGGCAGATCGATGCCCGCAGTGCCGAACCCGGCGGAATCAAGTTCCCCGAGGCGAACCTGATTCCGACCGGCCGCCGTGATCGTCTCGGGGCCGAAACCCCGGGCGACCAGCTCGTCCAGGACGTGGCGGCCAAGTGCCCCGGTAGCCCCGAAAACCAGGATGCTCGCCTCAGCCACGGTCGTGGAGGGTGATCTGGTAGCCATCGGGGTCGGCGAAGGTGAACGTCCGGCCGAAGGGGCCGTCGATCGGCGCGGAAACGATGGTGTGCCCGTCGGCGACGAGCGCGTCGTGAATGGCCTGGACGTCGGTGGCGTGGAGCCAGATCGCGGCACCGATACCGGGCTGCGCGACCGATGCGAGGTCGGTGCCGGGAACGATGTCGCGGAGCGCGAACGCGATCGGCTTCGTCTCGAACACGACGGCGTGCGGAGGTCCGGCCGGTGAGCGGACGAGGCCGAGGTACTGCTCGTAGAACGCCTGCGAAGCGGCGAGGTCACGCGCTTGCAGGGAAATGAAATCCGGGCCGGTGGCGGGCAAGGTGATGCTCCTTCGTTCATGTCAGCCTTTTGACATAGGCGACTGTATGTCAGGGTGCTGACATGGGTCAAGGCGGAGTCGGCCTTCTGCCCACCGCCACGGAGGAGGCACTGTGACCACTCGGAATGAGCGTGACCCGCTACTCCTGTCTCGAGTTGCCGACTGGACTTGTCGGGCTCCGAGCTCACAGGGCGCGTTCGTGGCACGGCAGTCGGTGAACGCGCCACCCCAGACCCCTGGAGACGCCGGCGGGAAGGTTCTTCCCGCGCGGCTTACATCGCGCGGTCGACGGCGGCCCAAGAAGGCGACCGTAGCGATTCGCTCCGTCGAGGTCAGAATGCCGACCAGCCCCACTTCGGCCGAGCAGTCGGACGCGTTCCGGATCCCACAACGCACAAGCCAACTCCTCGGCTTGACTCACCGGATAAGAGACTCACTCAAATCACCCGTCAGTGGTAAATGTGCCCGCTCATTGTTGCTTAAAATTACGAACGCCTGTTCGATTGTTTTGCGGTATTCTTGAGGGGTGTCCGAGACTGTCCTTCCCGAGTTGCCGCAAGAACTGTGGCGTGCCGGCAAGCTGGAGCTTGCCCATGGCGTGCAACAGTCGTTGCAGGTGATCAGGATGGCCACCGCCGGACTGGGGCAATTCCTGGCGGAGATCGAGTCTCGTGGCGTCAAAGACTTGTACGGCTATGGCCGCACGGCGAACTGGTTCGCTGATATAGCGGGGTTGTCGGTCGGTGAGGCGCGTGCGGTGGTGAATCGCGCGATCGCGTTGAACCCGACCCGCGCTTTGGACGGGACCGAAGTTCCTGCTGTCGCGCCCGCCACCGCCGCGGTGGCCGCGGAGGGTTTGGTCGGGGACGAGCGGATCGACCAGATCCTGGAGATCCTGAAGAAGCTCCCAGCCGATACTTCAGTTGAGGATCGGGCGAGTGCGGAGAAGATCCTCGCCACCCTCGCCCGCGACGCCGGACCTCGCCAACTGATGGACGCCGAAGCGAACCTGCTCGCCTGGCTCGACCCCGACGGCAACGAGCCAAAGGATCCCGAACCCGCTCAGCCGCGCCGGGAAATCACCTTGGAACGCCGCAAAGACGGTTACTGGAAACTCACTGGCTTGCTCGATGATGAGACGGGTGCTCGCACCGCTGCGGCTTTGGAGGCGTATGCGCAACCACGGCCGGTGGACGAGTTCGGCCAAGCCGACCTGCGGATGAAATGCGAGCGCATGGGAGACGCCTGGGTCGACATCCTCGACCTCGCGATCGCCTGCCCGGATCAGCCCGGCACCAGCGGCTACCGCACCCTGCTGCAGGTCACCATCGGACTCGACGCACTCAAGTCCGGTCTCGGGACCGCGTGCCTCGACTTCGTCGGGACGATGACCGCCCGCGAAGCACGCCTCGCCGCCTGCGACTGCCTCATGCTCCCGGTCGTGATGAGCGCCGCCGGTGAGCCGCTGGATGTCGGGCGGTTGCGACGGTTCGTCACACCAGGCCAACGCCGAGCCTTGAACATCCGGGATGGCGGTTGTGCCTTCCCCGGCTGTCACCGGCGACCCAGGAACTGCCACGCTCACCACATTCACCACTGGGCAGACGGAGGCCCCACCGACCTACGGAACCTCGTGCTGCTGTGCGGATTCCACCACCGGCTGATCCACCACGGCGACTGGCAAGTCCGCATGGCCGCCGATGGGATACCCGAGTTCATCCCACCCCAATACCTGGACCCGCTACGAAGATCCCGGCGCAACACCCTCCACCACGTGTGACCCGAGGAGCCCGCCAGCCAGCCACACCGGCGACGGGCCCCTCGCCATGCCCACTGGTCGAGGCCTTCTTGAAGGCAAGATGGGCAGACCGACTCTCGACCCATGATCCGGTATCACGGGGTTTCGTGGCATCGAGGGGCTGCCGGTAGGGGCACGGCCGCCTTCGGCTGATCTCGTCATGACGCGGCTGCCGGTCCTTGATGCCCGACTGGCGGCCGCAAGCGACGACGGACAAGGGCCTTCCACATCGGACTGGAAGCCTCGACGCATCAGCGTTATTGACGGTAAAGCAACGGTGGCTTGGTCGGAGCCGGGAGTCGTGGGTGGGCCTGGTGGGTCGTGACCGACAAGGGGCCCAATCGCCGCACCAGACGCGGCGAAGGGAGCCTTCACGCCACTACCTGCCTCACCCACGAACACGACGCGGTCGACCTCTTCCCACCCTGTGCTCTGGACCTGACATCGACAACGGCGACCAGATCGGCGGAATCTCCCTCGTCGACGCGAGCGCTCCACGGGCCTGTTCGCTCAGCGGCTGCGCCGTCATCGAACCGTCCATCGCCGACGTACAAGCCGACTGGCCCGCCGCAAAGCCGAATTCGAAGCCGAACGCCCCGATAACCACAGGCACAACTCGGGCACCGTCGCCGGTCACGACAAATACCCGCGGACAAAAGAAAAGGTCCCGCTTCCGCTCAGCGAAGGCTGGGGGTTCCTGCGAGCGGAAGCGGGAGTTTGTGGCCGATACGGTGGGCCGCCTCTCGGCGAGTGGCACGACACGGCTCCGGCCGAACCGGTATTCCGTGAAGGCGAAGGGTGAGGCCCGGGGGCACCATCCGTACCGACACTCTCTACAACGCACCACCACCCGAAATGTTCCCCCGCACCAAGCCCTGACCATTGTGACCCGCATCAACACCCGAAAGCGGGAAACCACCCGACAAACAACAAAAGACCCGCTCCCGCTCAGCGAAGGCCTGGGGGTTACCTGCGAGCGGAAGCGGGAGCAAAGGCCGATACGGTGGGCCGCCTCTCGGCGAGTGGCACGACACGGCTCCGGCCGAACCGGTATTCCGTGAAGGCGAAGGGTGAGGCCCGGGGGCACCATCCGTACCGACACTCTCTACAACGCATTGCCCCGTAAAACGTTCCCGGCGGAACAGTGACGCGCGTCAACACACAAAAGCAGTAACGCTCAGCAGGGCGGCGGCACCAGTGCGACCAGTTCCTCGGGAGCGGACAGCCGCCATGCCTCGTAGACCAATTCGGTCAGCTCGTCGGCTTCGATGCCGTCGAGATGGACCACGACCCAGCCGAATCCCCCGGCCGTGAACTGGACCTCGAAGACGTCGGGCCGCTCGGCCACGAGGGCTTCCTGTTCCGAGAGCGTCTGCTTGAGGCCGACGGTCTGGGTCCGCGGCCAGTAGTACCCGAAGCGCTTCCCGCGCACGCTGAACGACTCCCACTCCCTCGCGTCGGACCGCTCGACGTCGGCGAGCGCCTCCAGCATCCGGTGGAACTCGTCACTCGGCACACTCATTTTGACCCCAAACCCCAGGAACTTCGGCGCGTCCAGTCTAAACAGGCGGACCCGCCCATCGTCCTCAGAGGACGCGGACGACGGCCTTCCTGAACGGTAGATTCGCCCGAGGGAGATCCACTCGATCCGGGGAGCTGCGAAATGGACCGACCGGTCACGGCGGCGGAGCTGTTCGACGCCATCGGTTCCGCCTACGAGGACGTCTTCGGGCGGGCACCGGCGGTCGACAGGGCGGTGCGGCACCTGCTGAAGGCGCTGCCGCCGTCGTCGAGGGTGCTCGACATCGGCAGCGGGACCGGCAAGCCGGTGGCCGAGGACCTCTCCTCGGCCGGACATCGGGTAACCGGGCTCGACGTTTCTCGGGTGATGATCGATCTCGCGCGTGAGCAGGTCCCCGCCGCCACCTTCGTCCACGCCGACGTGCGCGAGTGGACCTCGCCGCCCGGGTCGTGGGAGGCGGTCTGCGCCTTCTTCCCGTTCCTGCAGATGCCCCGCGAGGACACCGAAGCCGTGCTCGCCGACATCGCGCGCTGGCTGGTGCCGGGTGGGCTTTTCGCGCTGGTCACCGTGCCGAGGGATGCCGAGAACGTGCCGGCGGAGTTCTTCGGCCGCACCTTCCTCGAGACCAGTTTCGCGCCGGACGACCTCGTACGGCGGGTCGAAGCGGCCGGGCTGGAGGTCACCGCCACCCACTCGGAGATCTTCACGGCGGACGAGCCGGGGACACCGCCGGAGGAGCACCTCCTGATCACCGCTCGCCGCCCGGAGTGAGCATGCCGGTCATCAGCGTCCTCACCCCGGTCCACCCACCGAGTCTGCCGTACCTGACCGAGGCGTACGAATCCCTCGCCGCGCAGGAACTCCCGCCGGGCTGGACCTGGGAATGGCTGGTGCAGGAGGACGGCGAGACCGGTCTGCTCGACGGCGTCCTTCCCGCCGACGAGCGAGTGCTGCCCGGCTCGGGTCGCCGGGGCGGTCCCGGGGTCGCGCGGATGATGGCCTTGTCCCGCGCGTCCGGGGAGCTGATCAAGGCACTCGACGCGGACGACGTCCTGGCGCCGGGCGCGCTCGCGCGCGACATCGCGGCGCTCGAGGATCCGGCGATCGGCTGGACGACCTGCCGGGTGCTCGACCTCCTCACGGACGGGACGACGGCGGGCGTCGACAGCGATCCCGACGAGGGGCCGATCGAACGCGGTGCGATCCTCCGGTACTGGCAGCGCAACGGCTACGTGTCTTCGGTGGTGGCCGGGACGTTGTGCATCCGTCGCGACCTGCTGCTGGAGCTGGGCGGGTGGATGGCGCTGCCCGCGTCCGAGGACACCGGGCTGGTCCTCGCCGCCAACGCGTGCTCCGACGGCTACTTCATCGCGACCTGCGGCATGTTCTACCGGAAGTGGGCCGGGCAGGTCACCAGATCCGCGGCGCACAACCACGACGGCGAACGGCTCGCGCGGATGAAGCTGATCCAGGAACGCGCCGATATCATGCTGGCAGGTCGACGATGTCGAGCAGCGCCTTCGCGCACAGATCCCGCGTCTGGTCCCGGGTCAGCCGCCGGTACTTGAGCCAGTCGAGGCAGACCGCGACGACGAAGGCCAGCCAGCCGCGGACGAGCACCCGCAGGGTCTCCGGCGGCTCGCCGTCCGGGCACAGGACATCGAGGATCCGGCGCCCTTGTTCGGCGAAGTTGTTGTCCAGGACCTCACGGACGCCGTCGACGGCGATGGACGTGCCCGAGTGCAGTGCCCGGTAGCCGTCCTCGTTGGCTTCGACGTAGCGGAGGTACGCGTCGAGCCCGGCCGTCAACTGCTCCTCGAACGGCAGCGTGCGGTCGGACTCGGTCATCTTGAGCAGCCGTTCGCCCTCGGCCCTGATGACCTCGGTGACGAAGTCCCGTTTCGTCGGGAAGTAGTGATAGAGGAGCCCTCGGGACACCTCGGCGATGTCCGCGACCTGCTCGATCCACACGTCGTCGTACGGCCGCTCCGCGAACAGGCGGGCGCCGATCCGCAGCAGCTGTTCCCGCCGCTCGGCGGTGCTCAGCCTGCTGCGGGGCTTCCCGGAAGTACTCGGCGCCATCAGGGCATCGTAGCTACTTGACACGGGTTCAGTAGCAGGCCACGCTCGCTATTGGATGTCGATTCAACAGCGCTCACCCTGGAGGGGCTCGATGGCCACCGCTCTCCCCCATCCCCCGCGTCGGATCCCGCTGATCGGTGACGTGCTCGGCGTTTCGCCGAAGACGCCGGTCCAGGATTCGATGCGGCACGCCGCCGAGCTGGGCCCCGTCTTCGAGCGCAAGGTGTTCGGCCGCGGCATCGTGTTCGTCCATGGCGCCGGAATGGTCGCCGACCTCTCCGACGAAAAGCGGTTCGCGAAACACGTCACGCCCGCGATCTCGAACCTGCGCCCGCTCGGCGGTGACGGGCTGTTCACCGCGCACAACGAAGAGCCGAACTGGCGGCGCGCGCACGAGATCCTCGCGCCCGCCTTCAGCCGCAACGCCATGCAGCGCTACCACCCGGCGATGCTGGCGATCACCCGCGAACTGCTGGACGCGTGGGACACGGGCGGCGAGGTCGACGTCGCGGACGACATGACCAAGCTGACGCTGGAGACCATCGGCCGGACGGGATTCGGCTACAGCTTCTCGTCGTTCGAACGAGCGGAACCACACCCGTTCGTCGCCGCGATGGTCCGCACGCTGCGGCATGCGCAGCGGATGGCGCTCCAGCCGCCGGTCATCGGTCCGCTTCTCAGCCGCAAGGCGAACCGGCGCAACGAAGCCGACCTCGCGTTCCTCCATTCCGTCGTCGCCGAGGTCATCGAGGCGCGCCGGGGCGACACGAGCACCGACGACCTGCTCGGGCTCATGCTGAACACCACGCAGCCGAGTACCGGCGCCGCGCTCGACGAGGACAACATCCGGCACCAGATCATCACCTTCCTCGTCGCCGGGCACGAAACCACGTCGGGCGCGCTGTCGTTCGCGCTGTACTACCTCGCCAGGAACCCGGACGTCCTCGCCCGCGCCCAGTCCGAAGTGGACAAGGTCTGGGGTGAGAACCCCGATCCCTCCTACGAAGAGGTCGCCAAGCTCCGCTACGTCCGGCGGGTGCTCGACGAGGCGTTGCGGCTCTGGCCGACGGCGCCCGCGTTCGCCCGCCAAGCACAGGTGGACACCGTCGTCGGCGGCGAGTATCCGATGCGGAAGGGACAGTGGGCGCTGGTCCTCATCCCGTCGCTGCACCGCGATCCCGTCTGGGGAGACGATCCCGAGTCGTTCGATCCGGACCGCTTCTCCCCGGAACGTAACCGGGCCCGTCCGGCGCATGTCTACAAGCCGTTCGGGACCGGCGAGCGGGCCTGTATCGGACGGCAGTTCGCCCTGCACGAGGCGACGCTGGTCCTCGGCATGCTGCTGAGCCGGTACGACCTGCGCGGCGACCCGTCCTACCGGTTGAAGGTGCAGGAACTGCTGACCCTGAAACCGGAGGGTTTCAAGCTGAACGTCTCGCTCCGCGACCGGGTGTCGGTGGCCGCGACCGCCTAAGACTCAGCCACCGCGGTCACATCTGCCTCCGGGCATCCGTCAATGCGGTGAAAGCAAGACGGAAACCCTGGAGGAGAACATCATGGAAACCCGGATCCCCAACCCCGCACTGGCGAATCCCGCCACCCTGAAGGCCTTGATCGCGCTGGCGGAGTCGACCGGCGACACCGGCGTCCCGAAGACCACGCACTACCTCATGCACGTCCGCGCGAGCCAGATCAACGGATGCAGCGGCTGCGTGGAGATGCACACGAAGGAACTGCGCAAGGCGGGCGAGTCCGATGAGCGGATCTTCACCGTGGCCGCGTGGCGCGACACTGCCTACTTCACCGACGCCGAACGTGCGGCGCTCGCGCTGGCCGAGGCCCTCACCCGCATCGCGGACCGGGCCGACCCGGTCGACGACGAGGTGTGGAACGAGGCGGCTCGTCACTACGACGAAACCCAGCTTTCGAGCCTCGTCCTCTCCATCGCCGCCATCAACACCTGGAACCGGCTCAACGTCGCCACCCGGCAGATCGCCGGCGCCGCCTGATCGGTCTACCGGGCCTGCCGTAGTTCCACACAGCACTCGGCCGCGCCGGGAACGAGGGCCGCTTCCACGTTCCCGGCGCGCACGCCGTTCAGGAAACCGGCGAGGAAGGCCTGGTTGATCCCGCAAACGAGGTCCGGCGCCTCCGCGGCCAGCGGGTGGAACGGGCAGTTCCGCAGCCGGACGCAGGTCGTGCTGTCCCGGCTCGGCTCGAAGCCGTAGCGGCGGAGCATCCCTTCGGCCACGGTGAGCGCGCGTTCCACGCCGAGCCTGCCGGGCCGGGTCCGCGCGCGTTCCTCCTCGCCCGCCGCGAAACCGCGCTCCCCCGCGACCCGTCGCACGGCATCCCGCGCGGTCTCACCGGGCCCTTCGGCGAGCACGGCCTCGGCGAGGATGCCGGCAAGGATCTCGTGACGCCGGGCGGGAAGCTGCACCTGGATGGTCTCGTCGACGGGTTCGTAGACCTTGGGCCTGCGCCCCACCTTCACCATCGGGCCCGCCGCGAAGCCGAATCTGAGCAGGCCCGCCGCCACGAGCTTGTCGAGATGGAAGGCGGCGAGCTTGCGGGAGATGCCGACCGCGGCCGCCGCCTCGTCCCGCGTGACGGGACGCCGCGCGCGCCGGGCGTAGGCGTACATCCCGCGGCGGAGGTCGTCGTCGAGTGCCGCCACCGCGGCGATAGCCGGGGCATCGAGGCCGTCCGGGTCTGGCACTGTCACGTACACCACGATATCGCCTATCTCAACCGGCGGAACATCCTGCACTGCGGATCTACCATGTACGATGAGCCGACGGGTGGCAAAACACCCAAAAGTCTTGGTTAAATACACTGGGGATCGCGGTCAGCCTAGGAGGCCTAATGTCCACTCCCGCCTTGCGCGTCGTCCACGAAACCGGGCCGGGACCGGACCTGGTGGCCGCCGAGGCCGCGGCCGCCGATCTCCTCACCGCGCTGGGTATCTCCCTGGACTCCGAGAGCCTCCGCGGCACCCCGGGCCGGATGGCGCGTGCGTACGCCGAGCTGTTCACTCCGCGGCCGTTCGACCTCACGACCTTCCCCAACGACGAGAACTACGACGAACTCGTCCTCGCCAGGGGGATCCCCGTCCGATCCGTCTGCGAGCACCATCTGCTGCCGTTCGTCGGGGTCGCGCACGTCGGCTACCTGCCGGGCGACCGGATTCTCGGCCTGTCGAAACTGGCGAGGATCGTCGAGCATTTCGCCTGCCGCCCACAGGTTCAGGAACGACTCACGAAACAGGTCGCCGACTGGCTCGACGAGCAACTCGAGCCGCGTGGCGTCGGCGTGGTGATCGAGGCCGAACACTCGTGCATGACCCTGCGAGGTGTGCAGGCCGTCGGTTCGAGCACCGTCACCTCCACTCTGCTCGGCACGCTGCGCGAAGACGCCCGTTCGCGCCAGGAGTTCTTCGCGCTCACCAGGATCAACGGCTGACAGCAGGCTCTTGCGCGTAGGCCGCGGAAACGACCTTGCGGTCGAACACGCGCCAGGTGAGCGCGGATACGATCACCGCCACCACGAACCCGGCCCAGTACGGCGTCGTCAGCCCGAACTTCGACGCCACCGCGCCGCCGAGCAGCGCGCCGACGCAGTTGCCTCCCGCGACGATGAACAGGCTCGTGCTGCCGACCCGGCCGAGCATCTCCGGCGGGGTGAGCCGCTGACGCAGCGAACTGGCGACGATCCCCCAGAGCGCGCCGTGCACCCCGAACAGGAACAACGTCACCCCGACCACCGGCGCGCTCGTGCTCGTCGCCAGGACCAGATGGGTCCCGGCCTCGATCAGCAGCCCGATCCGCAACGTCCAGGTCGGCGTGCACCAGGCGATCAGCCGGTCACCCGTGATCGAGCCGAGCAGCCCGCCGACGGCCATGCAGGTGAAGAGCAGGCCGTATCCGACGGAACCCAGCTCCAGGCGCTCCTTCGCCAGTAGCACCAGTACTGAAGTGGCCGCGACGAGTGTCAGGTTCAGCAGGCCGATCAGCCCGACCATGGTCCGCAGCAGGCGCTGTCCCGCGAGCCAGCGGAATCCCTCGGCCACCTCCGACCGGATCGAGCGCCGCGCGACCGGCTCGCCGGGATCGCCGCCGGGCCGCGGCCGGTAGGCGCCCGCGATCAGGCCGAGCAGCAGGGCGCTGACCGCGTACGTGCCGGCGTTGACGTAGAACGGGATGCTCGCCGCGGCACCGAACAGGAATCCGCTCAGCGGGCCGGAAAGCATGCCGTGGGTCAAGGTCGTCCCGGCGTAGAGCCGCCCGTTCGCCCGCTCCAGCAACGCTTTCGGGACGATCGAGGGCAACATCGCCTGACTCGCCGTCCGGAACACGACCTCGCCCGAGTTGATCACGAAGAGAACGGCGTACAGCAAGGCGATGCTGACGTTGCCGGTCGTGATGGCGACCGCGAGCAGCGCGACCGCGGGGACACGGATCCAGTCGAGGGTGATCATCAGCTTCCGCCGGTCCACCCGGTCGACCAGCACCCCGCCCGGCAGGGAGAAAAGCAGCCAAGGCAGCCACGCCATCGCGAACCCGCCCGAGACGACGAGCGGTTCGCCGGTGCGGGAGGCGATCAGCAACGGCGCCGCCACCGTCGCGAGACCGCTGCCCAACGCCGACGTCGTACTCGCCGCCCAGACCTTCGCGTACCTGCCGTCGAGCCGCTCCCCAGTCATGAGATCGAAGGTAGCGATCGATGACCGAGCGGAGGCGGGGTTTCACCCACAGCTGAGCGGCCACCCTCTAGACTGCCCTCCCGTTCGGCCTTGGGAGGGGACCGCGAATGGTGCCGGTGCGCGACGTCGATCCGTCGATCCTGCTGATGAACTCACCCATCGGCGGGGACCTGCGCCCGTATCTGCCGCGGGACGCCGATCGGAACGTCCGCGCCGCACTGTCCGCCGCGCCGTTCACCGTGATCGTCTACGAGCACAATTCGGGAGCGCGACGGACGGCCTACGAAGCGTTGCTGGCGTTGTTCCCCGACTACGAACTGATCGTCAAACCGCAGAGCATCGAACTCGCCCAACGACGGGGTCCGGCCACCGCCGTCGTCTGGTTGGATCGCGAGCTCGACGAGAACTTCGGCCTTGTCTCTCGCGCCTTGGCCGCCTGGCTCGGCCGGAACACCGCGCGCCGAGCACTGGGAGTCGTCCGGGAAGACCGGTACGACGACCCGGGGCTGCGTGAGGCCCTCGATCCTCTTCGTCCCTCGGTCGTGAGACTCGCCGCGAACTTGTCCAGCGGAGAGCGCCTCGTCGCGGATCAGATGTTCCCCGCGGCGGCACCTCTTCGCCGAGCCGGCGAGCTCGCCCGCCTGTCCGGCGAAGAACAGCCATCGAGACCGGTCGAAAACCCGGTCCCGGACCCCTTCGCCGCCCACGTCGCCGACTACCGGCCCGACACCGACGACGGCGTCGACCGCCTCGGCATCGGCACCGACGTCCGCATGCTCGCCGACCTGGTGGTCTCCCGGATGATCACCCCTCCCCTGTCGATCGGCCTGTTCGGCAGCTGGGGCTCGGGCAAGAGCTTCTTCATGCGCCAGATGCAATCGCGTGTCCGCGAGCTCGCCGATTCCGCGCGGACGGCGGAAACCGAGGCGGGGACGCACGGGAAGTCCGTGTCGTCCTACTGTTCGAGTGTCCGTCAGATCAGCTTCAACGCCTGGCACTACAGCGAGGCGAACCTCCTCGCCAGTCTCGCCACGCACATCTTCGACAACCTCGCCGCGAGTGGCGCCGAGAACGATCTGCAACGCCAGGCCGATCTGCTCGCGGAACGCCGCAAGACCGAGAAGACGCTTCTCGGCAGGCTCAGCGCGGTCCGTCTCGAACGCAGAACCCTGACGGCCCAGCAGAAACAAGCGAAGCGAAGACGACGGAAGCCACGCGAGTACGTCCGCGCGGTGTTCGACAGCCTCACCGAGGCGGACAAGGCGTGGATCGCGTCCAGGATCGGCGTCGACCGGCCGACCGCCGAGGATCTCGAACGGCTGGCGCAGGAAACCGGCGGACTGCGGTCGGACGTCGCCGAATTCTGGCGACGGCTGCGGCAGGATCCGGTGCCTCTGCTGGTCCTGATCGGCGGACTGGTGACGGTACTGGTGGTCACGTTGCTCGTCGGCCGGTCGCAGGTGTCCGGCGTGCTCGGCGGGCTCACGGTGGTGAGTTCCGCGCTGACCGTCGTCCTGCGGATGCGCGCCAGCGCGGACCGGATCCACCAGGCGCTCGGTAAACTCGGCGGTCCGTCCGAAGAGGACGAAGAGACCGAGCGGCGCCTTGCCGAACTGGACGCCGAGTCCGACAGGCTCGAAAAGGCCGTCACCGAACTCGCGCCCGGGCTGGACCTGGTGTCGTTCGCGGAGTCCCGGGTCTCGGACTACGTCGAACACCTTGGCGTGGTTTCGTTGCTGCGCAAAGATCTCGAGACGTTCGCGACCATGCTCGCCGAGGTACCCCACGGTTCGGGGAAGATCGAACGGACCGTGCTCTACATCGACGACCTCGACCGCTGCCCGCCCAAGGTCGTCGTCCAGGTCCTCGAAGCCATTCATCTCCTGCTGGCGCTGCCGGTGTTCGTCGTCGTGGTCGGTGTCGACTCCCGCTGGCTCAAGAAGGCCGTGGAGCAGCATTACGAGGAGATGCTCGGCGACGATCCGGAAACCTTCGCCGAAAACTACCTCGAGAAGATCTTCCAAGTGCCGTTCACGTTGTCCCCCATGGACGATCCAGCGTTCGCGGGGCTCGTGCGCGGGCTCGCCGACACCGAGGTCCAGGATGTCTCGCCGTCGCCCACGCCCGCCGGACCGGATCAGGCCACCGGTGATCGCTCTCCGGTCGCGGCCGATTCCCCTCCTCGCGCGGAAGCACCGCGACCGTCGTCCGAACAGTCCACAATAGACTTACGACCTCCTCGACTGGTGATCTCGACGGCGGAACTGGACTTCCTGCCGACGTTGGCGCCGCTCGTCCGGTCCCCGCGCGCCGCGAAACGGCTCCTGAACCTGTACCGCCTGCTGCGGGCACGGTTCGCCGGGGAAGACCTGGCGGAGTTCCTCTCCGACGGCGACCGTGAGGCACCGTTCCGCGCGGTGCTGGTCCTGCTCGCGATGCACGTCGGGCATCCGGAGGCCGTCTCGTGGTTCGCGAACCTCGACGGAACGGGTCCCGAAGACAGCGCACTCGAAATCGTGCGGTCCATGAACGACCACGAACTGCGGCCGAAGCTCGAACGCGGCCTGGCCGGCGGTTCGTGGCCGGACCTGGCCGTGTCCTATCAGCGCTGGTTGCCGTTGGTGAACCGGTTCTCGTTCGCCCGCGACGACTGATCCCGCGACCGCTCGATATCGGGTCCCCGGTAGAGCCGCTCGGGGATTTCGGCGAGCGTCGACGGGTGGACCTGCGGGCCGAGTCCGTAGAGCTTCTGGAAGCTCATGATCAGCGGCCGCCAGCGGTCCGGGTCGATCCGATCTTCGGTGCCCGGCATCCGTACGTCGTCGTGGACGTGGACGCGCTGCACGCGGACCTCGAACACGAGGACGCCGCCGCGTTGTTTCGGATCGTCCTCGGCGAGAGGATGGAAGGCCTCGACGACGGCCTCCATCGTCACCGGGCATTCCGCGACGCGCGGCGGCCGGACCGTCTCCGAGGCGACCGGGGTGAGCCCGGCGCGGGCGAACTTGTCCGCTTCGTACCGGTATCCGCGCTCGCGCTTGCGGGCCGGGACGGGATCCGAGCCGGTGGTCAACGCCAACCTGTCGACGGCGCCCGCCAGCGCGTCGGAAGGGAGATTCAGAACACATTCACGGTTGCGCATGAGATTCTGCGCCGTCTTCGATTTCGCGCCCAGTCCGAGCATGCCCCGCCACCCGAGCCAGAACGCCGACGACATCGGAGCCAGGTTCGGGGCACCCGCCTGGTCGACCGTCGACAGGAGCACCACCGGGGTGCCGAAGTACAGGATTCCGGGCTCGATACGGGTGTGTGCGGCCTCGGCCGCCGACGTAGTAACTGTCACGTCCGTCAGCTTCGCCGCCTCACGCGCCGGAGGCTGGCGTGAATCGGACGTCGCGATCAACACCGACGGCGGACGGCTTCACGCCGCCGCGGCACATACCCTTTCCGAGGCGGCTCCCTTGGCCGGACGGCAAATCGCGGTCGTTCGGAGTATTGCGTTCGGCCGATTGCTGGTAGGTTCGCCGAACTTGAAGACGAAGGAGGCGCCGGCAGCGGCCCGGTCAACACCCGAACGCGCGTGGTGAGGCGAATCGCATGCGAGACGATGTGGTCCAGGCGAGCTCGATTCTCGGGCATTCCCCCGGCCAGGTTTGGGAAGTGATCGGCGATCCCGAGTCCTACTCGAGGTTCGTCGCGGAGATCAGCTGGTGCGAGATCCAGCGGCCCGCCGAACGCGGGCGCGGCCCGAAATGCCTCGTCCGGCTGGAACCGCGGCAGGGCACGCTCGTCGCCGGTGACATCGAGGCCCGGGTCTGGCGGCCGGGCGAGCACGTCGTCTGGTGCGGCGTCGAGAACGACGGCAACTGGGTCTCGGTCGAGCTGAGGCAGACTGCCGAAGGCGGCACCGAACTCATCGCGCAGCTGATGCTTCCGGCGCCACATTCGCAGCTCGTGTCCGCCGCGTCGTTCAAGCGCACCGTCCGCGCGGTGACCCGGCGGATCGATCTGCACCTTTCCGGCCGGGCGGCGTCGCCCCAAGAGGAACCGGCGCACACCAAGGCCACCACGCTGCACACGGCCAGCACACTGATCAAGGCCGGAGTGCTCGCGGCCGCGCGGCCGGACAAGATCGCCCGGCAGCTCACCTCGCTGTCGCAGTGGGGCGCCACCATCGCCGGCGGCTACACCGCCAACGCCGCCCGTGTACCCGAAGAAGTCGCGCTGCACGACGAACGCAACGTCCGGACGTTCAAGCAGACGGCAGACCGCAGCAACCAGCTCGCGAACGCGCTGGCCGCGCGCGGGGTCCGCTCCCGCGACCGGATCGCCTTGCTGTGCCGCAACCACGCCGCGATGGTCGAGTCGCTGATCGCGTGCAGCAAACTCGGCGCGGACGCGATCCTGCTCAACACCGGCCTTTCCGCCGGCGCGGTCGCGGACGTCATCGGCCTGCACGAACCGGTCGCGGTCCTCGCCGACGACGAGTTCTCGCGGATCATCGCCGACATCCCCGGCGATTTCCTGCGGCTGTCCACCTGGCCGGAGACCGAGAACGGCTATCCGACGATCGACCAGCTGATCGCCGGGGTTCCCGCCACCAAACTCAAACCGGTGGACCGGATCGGCAGGCTCGTCGTCCTCACGTCGGGCACCACGGGAACCCCTAAAAGCGCACGCCGTCCGACGCCCAAAGGACTCGCGACGTCGGCCGCCATGCTGGACCGGATCCCGCTCCACTCCGGAGACCGCTTCGTGGTGGCCGCACCGCTGTTCCACAGCTGGGGGCTCGCCGGGATGCAGATCGGAATGGCGGTCCGCGCTTCGCTTTCGCTGATCCGCCGGTTCGACGCCGAAGAGATACTGAGGACCATCGCCGAACATCGCTGCGGTGTGCTGTTCGCCGTTCCCATCATGTTGCAGCGCATCCTCGACCTGCCCGAACGGATCCGCAGCCGCTACGACCTCTCGTCGCTGCGGATCGTGGCCAGCAGCGGATCCGCGCTGCCGGGCACGATCGTCACCGAGTTCATGGACACCTTCGGCGACGTGCTCTACAACTTCTACGGCTCCACAGAGGTTTCTTGGGCCAGCATCGCCACACCCGAAGACCTCCGCGCCGCGCCGACCACGGCGGGCCGCTGCCCGCCCGGCACCCGCGTCGCCATCCTCGACGACGACCACAACCGTGTCCCGCCGGGCTGGGAGGGACAGATCTTCGTCGGCAACGACATGCTCTTCGACGGCTACACCGACGGCGCCAGCGTGCCGCGCGCGGAAGAACTGATGGCGACCGGCGACGTCGGCTACCAGGACGCCTCCGGCCGCCTTTTCGTCACCGGCCGGGCGGACGAGATGATCGTGTCCGGTGGGGAGAACGTGTCGCCTCGCCCGGTCGAGGAGGCGATAGTCGCGCTGCCCGGCGTCCACGAAGCGGCCGTGATCGGCGTGCCGGATCGCGAGTTCGGGCAACGGTTCGCGGCGTACATCGTCCCGAAACGCGGCGCCCGGATGAGCGCGGAAGACGTCCGCGCGTACATCCACCGCCGGTTGGCGCGCTTCGCCGTGCCGCGGGACGTGTACTTCGTGGAGGAGCTGCCCCGGAACGCGACCGGGAAGGTACTCAAGCGGCTGCTGCGAGACGAGACCTGGCCGGTCGACCAGTAACGTCCTTTGTGGACTTCCGCGTTCCGTCAGACGGGTTGCGCGCCTGAGTGCCGTTTCCGCAAGAGGAACCGCTGGATCTTCCCGCTTGGCGTCTTGGGCAGCTCCGGAACGAAGTGCACCTCACGCGGATAGGCGTGGGCGGCGAACCTGGTCTTCACCAGTTGCTGTAGCTCGGTCGCCAGCGCGGCGTCGGCGGAGACAGCGTCCCGGACCACCACGTACGCGACGATCACCTCGCCCCGCAGCGCGTCCGGGACGCCGACGACGGCGGACTCGGCCACGGCGGAATGCTGCTGCAGCACGCTTTCCACGTCGAACGGGCCGATCCGGTAGCCCGCCATCAGGATGACGTCGTCGTCCCGCGAAGCGAAGGTCAGGTAACCGTCGGCGTCCTTGGCGGCGACGTCGCCGGTGTAGTACCAGCGGCCGTCGGGGCTGAACCGGGCCGCGGTGCGCTCGGGCGCGTCGCGGTAGCCCCGGAACCACAGGAGCGGGCTCGCGGGAAGATCCAGTGCGACCCGGCCGCGCTCCCCCGGCTCCGCGATCACGTCGGCGTCCTCGCGGAGCACCTCGACGGCGAAGCCAGGTAGCACCCGGCCCATCGAGCCCGGCCGGACCTCGGCGCGCAGATCCGGATGCCAGGCGTTGCCAACCACCATGCCGAGTTCCGTCTGTCCATAGTGGTCATGGACTCCGACGCCCAGCTTCGACGACGCCCACTCCAGGACGTCCGGGGTCAACGGTTCACCCGCCGACGAACAGTGCCGGAGGCGGAGTCCTTCCGGCACCGGCGCGTCCGCGTTGCGAAGCGCGCGGTACACCGTCGGCGCGGCGGCGAAGTTGGTGACACCGAACTTCGCCAGCACCGCCCACGTCAGCTCGGCCGAGAAACCCGCGTGCAGCAACAGGCTCCGCCTGCCGGTCGCCATCGGCGTCATGATCGCGTAGTACAGACCGTAGGCCCAGCCCGGATCGGCGGCGTTCCAGAAGACGTCGTCGGCGCGGACGTCGAGCGCGAAGTCCTGGTACGCCTGGAAACCCGCGAGCGCGCGGAGGGGAATCGGGACCGCTTTGGGGGTTCCCGTGGTCCCGGAGGTGAACAGCTCGACCAGGACTCCGTCCCCGCCGGTCACCGCGGCGTCCGGTAGAGGGGCGGCATCGGCCGCCAGTTCATGGAACGACAGATCGCCGTCGTCACCGTCGCCGACGACCACGATCCGGCGCTCGGGGTCGGCGGGCAGATCCGCGGACGGCGCCAGTTTCGAGCGCTGACCGGAGTCGGCGATGACGACCTTCGTGCCGTTGCCGGTGATGCGCAGCGCGATCGCGGGCGGCGCGAAAGCGGTGAACAGCGGAACGTGCACCGCGCCCAGCCGCCAGATCGCGAGCAGCGCCACGACCAGTTCCGCCGACTTGCCCATCAGGGTCGCGACGCGATCTCCGGGCTCGACGCCGAGGTCGCGCAGTGCCCCGGCGAACCGTTCCGACCGCTCGCGCAGCTCGCCGTAGGTGAGATCGTGAGCCGCCAGATCGGGTTCGACCACGGTGAACGCGACCGCATCCGCCGGATGCCGGTCGCACAGCAGGGCGGCGGCGCTCGCCCGCTCGTCGCCGTAGACATCGAGCAACCGCCGGACTTGAGCTTCGGTCATCGTTTCTCCCGGGACGTTGGCGAAGGCGTACAGTTCCGGGAATCGTGCGGGCGGGCCCGATCCGTCCACCACCCCCGATCGAGGGGGATCACCGAGGAGGGTGAGCCGATGCCGGTCGACGATGCCCAGCTCCTCGGCGCGGTCTCGGACCTGCGCCGCGACACCGGCCTGCCCGTCGGCTTCGCCGGGATCGCCGGCACCTCACCCCGGATGCGGCTGACCGCGTTCCTCGGCAACCGCGGCACCGCGCTGAACGGCCTGTCCGTCCGCGCGGGCTGCGGGCTCGGCGGCAAGGCACTCGCACTGACCCGGCCGGTCGTCGCCAACGGCTATCACAGCGCCACCACGATCAGTCACGACTACGACGAGCCGGTCCGCGACGAGGGCATCCACTCGGTGGTCGCGATCCCGGTCGTGGTGCGCCGCCGCGTCCGCGCCGTGCTTTACGGCGGCCTGCGTGACGAGGCCGTCCTTTCCGACCGGACGATCACCGCCGCCCTGCACTCCGCGCGCGACCTCGAACAGACCCTGGCCGTCGAGGACGAGATCGAGAGGCGGCTCGCCGAGGCGAAGCCGCTGGCCGAGCACCACGAGGAGGCTGCGCCTCGCGAACGGCTGCGCGAGGTCTACGGCGAACTCCGAGCACTCTCCAGCCAGATCACCGACAGCACTCTCCGCGACCGTCTCGACGCGGTCTGTGGCAACCTCGCCGGTGCCGCTCCCCCGGCGGTGCGCCTGGCACCGCGGGAGCTGGACACCGTAGCACTCGTCGCGCTCGGTTTGACCAACGGCGAGATCGCGCACCGGCTGGGCCTGACCGCGGAAACCGTCAAGAGCTACCTGCGGGACGCGATGCGCAAACTCGACGCGACTTCGCGGTTGCAAGCCGTCACGCACGCACGGCGAGCCGGTCTACTCCCCTGACACAGGACGGCGGCGGTAGCCCCGGCCACTCACGACCAGCTGGACCGAACTGGCGGTTTCGCGTGATCGAGTGGACGGCACGTGTGATCAGACGGCCGGCTCACGTGTCTGGACGGACGACACGCGAAACCGCCACTCACGCGGCGGCAAGTGCGTGTCTGAGACACGGTTGGCTCGAACTCGAAAGTCTCTAGGATCGACCCATGAGACGGCTGGCCGTGGTGGTCTTCAACGGGGCGTCGCTCGGCGCGATGTCGTTCGCGTTCGGCGTGTTCGAGATGGCTTCGGCCTTCGGGGAGCTGCCCGACCTCGAACTCAAGGTCGTCGGCGGCGAACCGGAGACCGCGCTGCGAGGCGGCGGCTTGACCGTGCCGGTCCCCGAAGACCTCGGCGCGGTCCGGGACGCGGACCTGGTGCTGGTCCCGAACTGGCGGTCGCCGATGGAGGATCCGCCGGCAGCCGCGCTGGAGGCGCTCCGCGCGGCACACGACCGGGGCGCCCGGGTGGCCGGATTGTGCAGCGGCGCCTTCGTACTGGCCGCGGCCGGGCTGCTCGACGGGCGCCCCGCGACCACGCACTGGGCGATGGCGCCGCTGCTCGCGGCCCGGTTCCCGGCCGTCCTCCTCGACGAATCGGTGCTCTACATCGACGACGGCGACATCCTGACCGCGGGCGGTGGCGCGGCGGGGATGGACCTCGGCCTGCACCTGATCCGCTCGTGGTGCGGCGCGGAGGTGGCGAACCGGCTGGCGAAGGGCATGGTCGTCCCGCCGCACCGGCCTGGCGGGCAGGCTCAGTACATCGAGTCGCCGATGCCGGAGCTCGACGAGGGCGACCCGGTGTCGGAGACGATGGCCTGGGCGCTGACCAGGCTGGACACGGCGCTCCCGGTCGACGAACTCGCCAGGCGGGCGCATATGAGCAGGCGCAACTACGATCGCCGGTTCCGTGAGATCACCGGTGCCGCGCCCGGCACTTGGCTCACCCACCAGCGCGTCATCCGCGCGCAGCAGTTGCTCGAGTCCACCGATCTCCCGGTCGACGAGATCGCCAGGTACTGCGGGTTCTCCTCGTCCGCCGCGCTTCGCCCGCATTTCCGGCGACAGGTCGGGGTCACGCCGGTGTCCTACCGGGAGACGTTCGGGACCAGGCTGGGCGTGCCCGAACCCATCCTGTCCTGAAACAGACCTTGGTTGGCGAAAACACCGCTCACGGTCGGCGCCTCGGTCCGGCCACGATCGGGACATGACCGAAGACAGCCGTTCCTTCCTCAACCGCCGGTCCATGCTCACCCTCGGCGCGGGGGCCGCGGCCGCGCTCGTGGCCTCGGGTGGCGTCGCCGAGGCAGGCCAGTCCGGTGCCCCGAGCGACGCGGCACTCGCCCGGTCCCTCCCCGGCGGGTTCCGCAGCGAATACGCCCAGGTCGACGGGGTCCGGTTGCACTACGTCGCCGGTGGCCGGGGCGAGCCGCTGATCCTGCTGCCGGGCTGGCCGGAGACGTGGTGGCAGTACCGCGCGATCATGCCGGAGCTGGCGAAGCGGTACCGCGTGATCGCCGTCGACCTGCGGGGCATGGGCGGCTCGGGCAAGCCCCGAGGCGGGTACGACAAGAAGACGATGGCACGCGACATCTTCGGCCTCCTGCGCACGCTGGGCCATCGGCAGGCGCATATCGCCGGACACGACATCGGCGCCATGGTCGCGTTCGCCTTCGCCGCCAACCACCCCGAAGCGACGAAGACCGTCACGCTCATGGACGTCTCGCATCCCGACGAAAGCCTGTACCAGCTCCCGATGCTGGCCCCGCCAGGGCAACCGGTGAACGTCTGGTGGTTCGCCTTCAACCAGGTCGCGGCGCTACCCGAACAGCTGTTGGCCGGCCGGTCCCGCTTCCTCGTCGACTGGATGTTCGACCATCTGGCGGCCGATCCGGCCTCGATCGCGGCCCGGGACCGGGCGATCTACGCCGCCGCGTACGACCGCCCGGACGCGATCCGCGCGGGGAACGGCTGGTACCAGACGTTCGGCCAGGACATCGAGGACCAGAAGGCCTACACGAAGATCGCCGCCCCGATGCTGGGGCTGGGCTCGGAGTTCAACTACGACTACCTCGCCGCGGTGCTGCCGTCGAAGGCGGCCGACGTCCGGGTGCGGAAGATCGCCGGTTCCGGGCACTTCGTCGCGGAGGAGCAACCGCGGGCTGTCACCGACGAGCTACTGACCTTCCTCGGGTGAGGCCGATACCCCGAATGGGTCAGCACCGCGCGCTGAACCGGGCGATTCACTCGGTCAGGTGAAAGACGCGGCCAGCCGTCATTCTCGCGACGGGGGTCCCTCTTCTCTGGTGTGTCGGTACCGGCCGGGCAGCCCCCCGAACGGCCGGTACCGACACGGAAGTTCAGCTCAACCGATCCACCAGCGGGCCTTGTAGATCCACGCGCCGTGCAGCGCCAGCTCGGCGCGTGGAAAGGCCAGCCGGACGGTGTCCGTGCACCACGTGCACAGGTGGCCGTCCTGCACCGAGGCCGTCAGGATCTGCCCGGTCCGGGGGTTCGTCGACACACTCTTCACATGCGGCCGGTCGATCTCGCGCGCGCCCGCGTAGCGCTGGGTGAACCCGCCGCTCGTCTTCGAGAACTGGTACACGCCCGCTTCCGTGGTCACCCACAGCAGATCCGGCCGATGCGGGATCGGCTGGAGGTCGTGCCCGCCCTTGCTCGGCACCGGCACGGACCGCTGCTCGGTGAGCACCGGCGCCGCGGGGGGCCCGCCGACGCTCAACGCGACGAGCGCGTCGGTGCCCAAGGCCCACAACACGTTCCGGCCGGCGTCCCAGACCACGCCGTGTGCCCCCACCAGCCGATACTCGGCGTAGGTCGTCGAGCGCTGCCCCTGGGAAGCGGTGTAGACCCGCACCCAGCCACCGGTGCTGGCCGCCACCGCGACGTTCCCGTCCGGCAGCAGTTCGATGCTGTGCGGGTTGGCCGGCCCGCCGACGTTCGCCGCCCAGTACGCCCGGTCGCCGGCCGGATACGGCACGACCGCCGCGAAACCACCCGACGCCGACGTCAGCAGGTACTTCTCGCCGTTGCGTTCGGCGAGTTTCGCGTCGCTCGGGTTGCTCCACGAGCCCGCGAGGTCCGCCAGCCCGTTGGCGGCGTTCGGTGCCCACGCCCAGCTCGGCTTCCGGTTCTGCCAGGACGTCCGGTCGGCGGGCACCACCAGGATCCGTTTGGACGCCTGCTCGGTGATGACGATCGAACCGCGATCGCGCCCACCCGCGTCCGCCACCGCCGGCGCGGACGCCGCCACCGAAAGGCCCGCGATGGCCAGCGCCACCAAGGATTTCCGCATGATCTTCATACGGAGACCGAACCCGCTGCGGATGACGGCCGGGTGGCGGTGATCGGAAACGTGGGTGTCGACGAGATGACCCTGGATCAGAGGGGCGCCTCCGTCCGCCGGAGCAGCACTTCGCCGACCTCACGGCGTCCCGTCATCGGCACCGGGCGGCCGTATCCGAAGCGCAGTACCGTGTGAGGACGGCCGAGGTCGGCGAAGACCCGGTCCATCGCGACCCGGGTCTCCGGGGTTTCGAACGGCCTGCCGACGAACGACGTCGCGAGGCCGGCCGCCGTCGCGGTCAGCAGCACCCGCTGCAGCACCATTCCGGCCCGCAGGTCCGCGGCGGGGCCGCCGCCCGCGGTAAGGACCGCGCCGAGCACCGGCTCGCCGCCTTCGGGTTCGGCGGCGAAGAACGACTCCTGCGCGGGAATGCCGTGCGGCGACGGTGGTCCGGCCGGTGCCGGGACACCGTCCGGGGCGTTGGCCGCCCGCCGGGTCCACAGCGCGACCTCCGCCTGGAACACGCCGTTGCGCGCCTGCGCGGCCTCGGCCCGGTGCAGCACGCGCGCGACCGCGTTCGCCCGGTCGCCCCGGCCGAACAGTTCCAGCAGCCCGCCTTCCACCAGCGCGGACGCGCGCAACGTCGTCCGTGCCCAGACGGGAACCGGCCGGTCCAGGAACGGACGGCGGTTCGTGTGACGACGGAAGACGGCTTCGGCGAGTTTTCGCTCCTCCGGTGAGGAAAACCGGTCGTCGCCGATCACGAGTTCGGCGAGCAGATCCGGCTCCCCCGGTTCCGGTACGACCCGGACCGAGAGGGTCTTGCCGTTGGACCGCAACGAAACGATCAGGTTGAACATCGCCGCGCCGCACGAAAGCCGTGCCTCACGGGCGTCCGGGTCGGCGATCCGGAGCACCCTGGAGCGGTCGAGCCGCACCTCGATCCGGTCCTGGTCGACGACGAACCGCCACGGCTGGGTGTTGAGCGGGGACGGCGCGCGGACGGCGGCCGCCACCGCCTGATCGACGGGTGTGGGTAACGGGATCGTCATGGTGGTCTCCGAGGGAAACTGGGGATTGGTCCACCTTCGGCCGGGGTACCCGGCGACCGCAGCGGCCGCCGGTCACGAATTCCGAGGACTTTCGCCCCCGATTCCCGGAGAGCGAGGACTTGGGACCCTGTGCCACGAACGGCGGTGGTGAGAGCCTCGATGACCGGAACGGAGCCGACGATGACGGACAACTGGACGATCGACGTGTCCCTGCAGCACGAGCCGTATCGAGTGCGCGCGGAGGCGTTGCTCCGGCTCGAAGACGGTGGCGAGTTCGTCGGTGTCGGACTCGCGGAGGCCGGGCTGAGAAACAGTTCGGCCTCCCAGATCGGCGCCTATCTCGCGGTGACGCGGGCACTTTCGGACCTCACCGCTGAACTGCTCGAGACCGTCGCCTCCGACGTCGCCCGCTCGATCGAAGTCGACGGGATCCTCACCGCGCAGTCGTCGAACTGACTCGGGTCAGCGCAAAGGGGCCGACCACTCGACCCTGGTGCCGCCCTCGTCGCGGGTCTCCGCCTGGAACGTCCCGCCCGCCTTCTCCGCACGGTCGCGCAGTCCACCTGGCTCACCGGCGGTCCCGGTGCCGTCGTCGGTGACCACGATCCGCAGGACGTCGTCCTTCACGGTGACGCTCACCGAAACTCCGCTCGCCCGCGCGTGCCGGACGACGTTGCCGACCGTCTCCCGCACCACCGCCTCGACGTGTTCGGCGAACGGGAGGGGAATCGAGTCGAGCGGCCCGGACAGGCTGACCGTCGGGTGGATCGGGGTTTCGTCGGTGAGTTCGGCGATCGAGTCGTAGAGGCGGTGCCGCAGCCGCACTCCCTGCTGCCCCGCCTCGCCGCCGTGGAGGTCGAAGATCGCCGTACGGATCTCGTGCACGATCTCGTGCATCTGGTCGATGCTCTCGCCGATCCGCCGCCGCAGTTCCGGGGTGTCCGCCCGGCGGTGCGTGCTCTGCATGGCGAGACCGACCGCGAACAGCCGCTGGATCACGTGGTCGTGCAGTTCCCTGGCGATCCGGTCCCGGTCGGCGAGCACGTCGAGTTCCCTCGCCGTGCGCTGCCGCGCCGCCAGCTGGAGCGCGAGCGCGGCCTGGTCGGCGAACGAGGCCACCACCGGCAATTGGGCGAGCTCGAACGGGACCGCGCCCGGATTCCGCACCGCCATCAGCACTCCGGACGTGCGTTCTCGCGCCCGGAGCGGCACCACGAGCGTCGGGCCGAGGCCGAACTCGCCCTCGGGACCGAGTGCCAGTTCCGGGACGCTGCGCGGGGTCCGGTCGCGGTAGACCGCCCCCGGCACCGAGTCGGCGACGCTGATCCGCGCCCCGGTCAGTTCCGCGGCCCGCGCGCCCGCGCACACCGCGATGGTGAGTTCGTCGGCCTCGTCCTTGCCGACGTCGAGCCCGCCGGAACCGGGTAGTGCCAGCAGAGTCAGGTCGGAACCGGTCAGTTCCAGTGCCCGCCCGGCGATCAAGTTGAGCGCGTCGACGGGGTCGGTGCCGCCGAGCAGTTCCGTGGTCACCTCGCTGGTGGCGGCCTGCCATTGCTGGCGGATCCGCGCCCGCTCGTAGAGGTGGGCGTTCTCGATCGCGATGCCCGCCGCCGCGGCGAGCGCCTGGACGACCACCTCGTCGTCGTCGGTGAACCCCTCCCCGCGTTTTTCGGTGAGGTACAGATTCCCGAACACCTCGTCGCGCACCCGGATCGGCACGCCGAGGAACGACCGCATCGGCGGATGGCGCGGCGGGAACCCGACCGAAGCGGGATGCCGCGAGATGTCGGCCAGCCGCACCGGTTTCGCCTCATCGATGACGAAACCCAGCAGCCCGTGCCCTTTCGGGAGATGCCCGATCTGTTGCTCCGTCCGACCGTCGATACCGAGGTAGACGAATTCGGAGAGCGAACCGTCGTCCGCGATCACCCCGAGCGCGCCATAGGTGGCTTCACCGAGATCGATCGCCGCCCGCACGATCCGGCGCAGCGTCGTGTCCAGCTCCAGCCCCGAAGCGACCGCGAGCACCGCTTCGAGCAGGCCGTCCATCTTGTCGCGCGTGCCGATGAGCCGTTCGATGCGCTCTTGAAGGTCCCCCAGCACTTCACGGACCCGCAGCTGGGAAAGCGCGCCAGTGACCCGGTCGTCGCTTCCGCCCAGCCGGTCATGAGCCGACATCCTGCTGCGCCTCCGAAGATCGGGACGAGTCGCGGCCGTGGTGACTTTCTCCTCTTTCGGCCCCGCACCGCGGACGGGGACCGTCTCATCGAGACAACCGTATTACCCGTGGCACGGCGGCGGGAGAAACCATGACCATACAAGTCACCGGGGTCGGGCGCTTGAACTCCGAACAGGTGAATTCCGTGCTCCGGTCGGCCACTCTGGCGCCGTCGACGCACAACACCCAGCCGTGGCTCTTCCGCTGCACCGGCACCGGGATCGAACTCCACGCCGATCCGCGCCGGATCCTCCCGGTCACGGATCCGGACGGCCGTGAACTCGTCCTCTCCTGCGGCGCCGCCCTGTTCACCCTCAGGACGGCGATCCACGCCTCGGGTTTCCACCCGGCGACGACCCTCGTGCCGAGCCGCACCGATCCCGATCTGCTGGCCGTCGTCCGCCCGCTCGCCGAACGCACGCCGGATCCGAAGGTCTCGCGGCTCGCCCAAGCGATCCCGCGCCGCCGGACCAACCGGCGACCGTTCCTGTCCCGTGCCACCCCGGAATCCACGCTCGCCGTACTCCGGCACGCCACCGAACTCGAGCACGCGTGGATGTCGCGCCTCGACGCCGAACAGTGCCGTCGCCTGCGTGACCTCACCGAACGCGCCCGCCGGGCACAGCTCGCCGACCCCGCCTTCCTCGCCGAACTCGGCCGCTGGACCGGACTGGCCGCGGGCACTCGCGACGGAGTGCCGTCCTACGCGACCGAAGGCGCTCCCGCCGACGAAAGCTGGATCCTCGACGAATTCGGCGAAGCGAACGGCGGCATGCGGCCTGCTCCGCTCGTGGTGATGATCGGGTCGCTGACCGACGAACGGATCGACCGGCTCCAGGCCGGTCAAGCACTGCAACGGGTTCTGCTCACCGCGACCGGCGCCGGACTCGACGCGTCGTTCATCTCCCCGCCGACCATGGTCCGCGAGGCCCGTGCCGAACTCCGGCGCCTTCTCGGCTGTGGCGTGTGGCCCCAGGTGCTGCTGCGCGTCGGCTACGGCTCACCGTTGCCGTGGACGCCGCGCCGCCCGCTGGAGGATGTCGTACTCGACACGCTCATCTCCGCTTGAGGCGCGCCGTCACTGCCGCCGCAGTTCGGTGGCCAGCACGGCCGCCTGGGTGCGCCGCTGCATCCCCAGTTTCGTCAGCAACCGCGACACGTAGTTCTTCACGGTCTTTTCCGCGAGGAACATCCGCTCGGCGATCTGCCGGTTGGTCAGTCCCTCGCCGATCAGTTCCAGCAGCGTGCGCTCCTGATCGGAAAGCCCGGCGAGCGGGCCCTTCTTGGCGGCGTCGTCGCGGAACTTCGCCATCAGCGTCGCGGCGGCCCGCGTGTCCAGCAACGACCGGCCGAGGCCGACCTCCTTGACCGCCGCCACCAGATCCATCCCCCGGATATCCTTGATGACGTAACCGCTCGCGCCCGCCATGATCGCGTCCAGCATCGCCTGCTCGTCGGTGTAGGAGGTGAGCATCAGGCATTTCAGTTCGGGCATCTTGGAGCGCAGTTCCCGCGCGAGTTCGACGCCGTTGCCGTCCGGCAGCCGCACGTCGAGTACCGCGACATCCGGTCGCAACGCCGGGATCCTCGCCAGCGCCTGGGAAAACGTGGCGGCCTGGCCGACAACGCACAGGCCCGTGTCCTCCTCGAGCATGTCCGCGACGCCTCGGCGGACCACCTCGTGATCGTCGACCAGAAACACCCGGAGCATTCCGACCTCCACGGTTTTCCTCCTCGGATGAGAGCGTACGGCGCACGACCGGTCACTGCGACAGGCCAAAGGGACTTGTTCGGCGCCCGTTCGGGTGGCCGCCGCCGTCCGGACCAGGTTCATTTGCATCATTCGAGTCAGGACGTTCTGTTCTTCCCGGGGCGGTCACGCCGCTGCGACGATCACTTCATGTCCGAGACCATGCTTTCGACGGCCACGTCGGCCGGCTCTCCCGACCCGACCGACGACGTCGTGGCCATGCGCGACCGCATCCGCTTCTACCGGGCCCGCGCCGAGCAACTCCAGTACGCGCTGGATCACCGGCTTCCCATCGAACAGGCGAAGGGAATCCTCGCCGAGCGTTACCAGATCGACATCGATGCGGCGTTCGAAATGCTTCGCTCGTTCTGCCGTAACAACAACATGAAGATCCACGACGTCGCCAGGACACTCGTCGACCAGCTGAGCGAAGGCGATCGCCGAGTCTCTTGCTGAGTCACGCCAAGTTCGGCGGGGGGCCCGCGACCACCACCGGCGCCGCAGACCGCGCGGGCACGGACCGCGTGATGAACCGAACGCCGCCCCCCAGACTTCGGGTGCTCGTCGCGGACGACAACCCGGTGATCGGCGACGCGTTGCGCGCGCTCCTGGAATCCGAACCGGACATCGAGGTGGTCGGCATCGCGCTGGACGCCGGTGAAGCGGTCGCGCTCGCGGAACTGCTGACCCCGGAGGTCGCCGTGCTGGACGTCCGGATCCCCGGTGGCGGCGGCGCGTGGATGGCGCGGGAGATCCGGCGGAGGGTGCCCCGCACCCGGCTGATGGCGTTCTCCGCGCACAGCGACACCCGGTCCATCGCCCAGATGGCCTCCGCGGGCGTCACGGAATACCTCGTGAAGGGCAGCCCCAACACCGAGATCGTCGCGGCCATCCGCCGCCTCTGCGCGAACAGCGCCGACACGGCTTGAGCGCGGCTCAGTCCGCGAGCCAGCGTTCCATACAGGTCAGCAGTTCCTCCGCGTTCACGGGTTTGGTGACGTAGTCGCTCGCCCCGGCGGCGAGACTCTTCTCGCGGTCCCCTTCCATCGCCTTCGCGGTCACCGTGATGATCGGCAGGCCGGCGAACCTCGGCATCTCGCGGATCGCGGCCGTCGTCGCGTGGCCGTCCATCTCCGGCATCATCACGTCCATCAGGATCAGGTCGATGCCGTCGTCGGCCAGCAGTTCCTCGATGCCCTTGCGGCCGTTGGGCGCGTGGACCACCGAGAGACCGTGCAGTTCGAGCATCCCGGAGATCGCGAACACGTTGCGGGCGTCGTCGTCGACGAGCAGGACCTTGCGCCCCCGCAGCCGAGGTGGTCCGGCGGGCGGTTCGGTGGTCTGAGCCGTCTCCTCCGGGCTCACCTCGGGCTGGTGCATCAACGGCAGGATGCCTTCGAGTTCACTCGCCGAGATGTGCAGCATGATGCGCTCCCGCAGCATGTCCAGCGACGGCAGCAGCTCGACCGGATGCACCCGCGCGTGCCCGTGCAGCAACCGTTCCTGCGCGGCACTGAGCTTGCGGGTCGCGTACGCCAGCACGGGGACTTCGACCGGATCCGGGCCATCGGCGAGCCGTTTGAGGAACGTCAACGCGCTCGTCCCGGGGATGCTGGTGTCGAGCACGACGCAGCGGTAGCTGTCGCGCTTCAGCTCCTCGAACGCTTCCGCCGGATCGGACACCGCCTTCACCTGGACCGAACCGTGGCTGTCCGCGACGTCGGCCGCGACGCCGCGGGCGAGCAGGGTCAGCAGGCTGTTCTGCTCGGTCTCCACCACCAGTACGCGTTGTTCCGCGCCATCGGTGTCCACTGTGGCCCCTGTGAAGTCTTCGGAACCGGGGGCCATGGCGAACCTCGCCACCGGCAGGTAGAGGGTGAACGTGCTGCCCGTTCCCAGCGCGCTGTCCGCCCGGATCTCGCCGCCGAGCAGGTAGGCGACCTCACGGCTGATCGACAGGCCGAGCCCGGTGCCGCCGTACTTGCGGCTGGTGGTGCCGTCGGCCTGCTGGAAGGCACCGAAGATCGATTCGAGGTTTTCCTCGGCGATCCCGATCCCGGTGTCGATGACGCTGAAGGCCACCAGCGATTCGTGCGGGAGCGGGCCTGACGGCGAAACGATCGTGTCGACCAGTTTGACCCGCAGTTCGACGCGGCCGTCTTCGGTGAACTTGACCGCGTTCGACAGCAGGTTCCGCAGCACCTGCCGCAGTCGCTGCTCGTCGGTGAACAGCAGCTCCGGCACGTTCGGTTCCACGGTGACCTGGAAGTCGAGCCCCTTCTCCGCCGTCAGCGGACGGAACGTCGTGCCGACGTAGTCGAGCAGCTGGCGCAGCGGGAACGGCTCGTGGTGGATGTCCATCTTTCCCGCCTCGACCTTCGACAGGTCGAGGATGTCGTTGATCAACTGCAGCAGATCGGTGCCCGCGGACTGGATGACCTTGGCGAACTCGACCTGTTTCGGTGTCAGGTTCTGGGTCGAGTTCTGCGACAGGACCCCGGCGAGGATCAGGAGGCTGGTCAACGGCGTCCGGAGTTCGTGCGACATGTTGGCCAGGAACTCCGACTTGTACTTCGACGCCAGCGCGAGCTGCTGCGCGCGTTCCTCGATCTCCTGGCGTGCCTGCTCGATCTCGAAGTTCTTCACCTCGATGTCGCGGTTCTGCCTGGCGAGCAGTTCGGCCTTCTCCTCCAGTTCCGCGTTCGACACCTGGAGTTTCGCCTGCTGCGCCTGGAGTTCCTCCGAGCGGGCCTGCAGTTCCTGTGCGAGCCGCTGGGATTCCTCCAGCAGGGAATCGGTCCGCGCGTTGGCGATGATCGTGTTGACGTTGACGCCGATGGTCTCCATCAGCTGTTCGAGGAAATCCTTGCGGACGGCGGTGAACTCGCCGAACGACGCGAGTTCGATGACGCCGAGCACCTGGTCCTCGAAGACGATCGGCAGCACGATCAGGGTGACCGGCGGGGCGGAGCCGAGACTCGACGAGATCTTCACGAAACCCGGCGGTGTCCGGTCGACCACGATCGGTTTCTTGGTCTGCGCGGCCTGCCCGATCAGCGACTGCCCCATCGCGAAACCCGACGGCGTGTCCGGGTCCTCGCTGTGCCCGTAGCTGGTGATCAGCCGCAGCCGGGTGCCGTTCTCGCCGGTCTCGGTGAGGAACAACGTCCCGTGCTGCGCGCCGACCAACGGGGTCAGCTCGTTCATGATCAACGTGGCCACCACCCGCAGATCCCGGTGGCCCTGCATCAGGCCCGAGATCCGGGCGAGGTTGGTGTTGAGCCAGTCCTGCTCCTCGTTGGCCCGCGTGGTCTCGCGCAACGACTGGACCATCGCGTTGATGTTGTCCTTCAGCTCCGCGACCTCGCCTTGCGCCTCGACGGAGATGGACCGGGTGAGGTCGCCGGTGGCCACCGCGCTGGTGACCTCGGCGATCGCCCGGACCTGGCGGGTCAGGTTCCCGGCCAGCTCGTTGACATTCTCCGTCAGCCGCTTCCAGGTGCCCGAAACACCTTCGACCTCCGCCTGGCCACCGAGCCGTCCTTCACTGCCGACTTCGCGGGCGACCCGCGTGACCTCCGCAGCGAACGCTGAAAGCTGGTCGACCATCGTGTTGATGGTGGTCTTGAGCTCCAGGATCTCGCCGCGCGCGTCGACGTCGATCTTGCGGGAGAGGTCGCCCCGCGCGACCGCAGTGGTCACCTGGGCGATGTTGCGGACCTGTCCGGTGAGGTTGTTCGCCATCGAGTTGACGTTGTCGGTGAGGTCCTTCCACGTACCGGCGACGTTCGGCACCCTGGCCTGCCCGCCGAGGATGCCCTCGGTGCCGACCTCCCGCGCCACGCGGGTGACCTCGTCCGCGAAGGCGGACAGTGTGTCGACCATCGTGTTGATCGTCTGCGCGAGCGCGGCGACCTCGCCCTTGGCCTCGACGGTGATCTTCTGGGACAGGTCGCCCCTGGCGACGGCGGTCGCGACCTGGGCGATGGAGCGCACCTGATCGGTCAGGTTGTCCGCCATGACGTTGACCGACTCGGTCAGGCCCTTCCACGTCCCCGACACACCCTTGACGTCCGCCTGACCACCCAGCCGTCCCTCGGTGCCCACC